>JASIJX010000299.1 GCA_030049955.1 Acidobacteriaceae bacterium | reverse complement strand
CCAGCGTGGAGTTGATTGTGGACAGGGCGACGCCGGTCATTACCTGGTCGAGCCCGGATCCGATACCGAACGGCACGCACCTCAGTGAAACGCAACTGTGCGCCACGGCGTCAGTGCCGGGAAGACCTGACTATTCTCCTGCGTCGGGCGCGGTGCTGGGGGCGGGGATGCACGGGCTTTCTGTGACGTTCACCCCGGCGGACACGAAGAACTACACGAAGGCTGAAGCTGAAGTGACGCTTCATGTAGCCAAGGCCCTGCCGGTTCTTGAGTGGACGAATCCCGATCCCATACGGTACGGCACCAAGCTCAGCGCGAAGCAGCTTTGCGCCATGGCCTCTGTGCCGGGGGAATTCGACTACACTCCCGCGCTGGGCGAGGTTCTGACGGCGGGAACGCATACGCTTTCGGCAACGTTCATTCCAGCCGACAGCGCGAACTTTGCTCCGGTGCGAGAGACCGTATCGCTCGAGGTAGCCAAGGCAATCCCGAGCGTTGCATGGCCCGCACCGCACTCGATTCGGTCCAGCACCGTACTTGGCGATCAGCACCTCTGCGCCACGTCGCCGCTGCCTGGAAAGTTCGAATACACTCCAGGTGTCGGAAAGGCGTTGCTGGCTGGTACGCATACCCTCTCAGTCACCTTCACTCCAACCGACACGGAGAACTACGCCACCACGCACGCTACCGTGACAATCAAGGTGGTGGACAGGCCTGTGCCGGCGGCGGGTAAGCCCTCCGCCTATTCCGATGCCGCCGAGAAAGCGAACGACGCCACCACGCGGGGCGCTGCTTCTCAGAACGTCGAGAAGGCAACTTCACCCATTGAGTGGCCGTCGCCTCCTGAGCCCATCGAGTACAACACAGCGTCGAGTGCTGCTCAGTTTGACGCCACGCCGCCGTCGCCGGCAGTGTTTAAAGACGTTCTCGCTGATGGCGAGGTGTTGGTGCCGCGAATGCAGACGCGCGCCGCAATTCCGCCTCTGCCGGACGCAGAAACGCTCAAGCCGGCGCAAGCAAAGGCTGAGCCTCAAGCGGAACGTAGCGCTTCGGAGCCGCCGGACTCCGCCAAGGTGGAGAAATTTCCGGAGCCGGTTCAGAAATCCGAGCCTGCCCTGCGTCCGGCGCCGGCGGCCGAGGCAACCTCAATGGTCGATCCGCTGGATTGGCTGATAGTTCCTGCAGACCAGCCTCGGGCGAGTGGATACGGTCGCGAGGTAAGCGAAACCAAAGAAGCTGGGCATAAGAAGTGGATATTTGTGGGCGCAGGCGCTCTGCTGCTGTTGTGCATCCTCTGGGCTTTCTTCTTCGTGCATTCAAGGCCGAAGAGCTCGGCGCGTGGCACAACCACGCAAGTTCCGGTCACGGCCGATGCTCAGTCGAGCTCGGATGAATCGACGGCAGCGTCCACGCTGGTGGTAACGCCGAATGGGCCCATTACACCGGCCAACGCGGCGAAACCGTCGCCAGGTCAGAGCCAGGACGCGCAGGCGCAGGACCAATGGACGCATGCGCCCGTGCTGCCGAATCAGGTGCAAACTGACATGATGCGCAACCAGCTGAATGCGCCTGCCCGGATACCGCAGGGCGCACAGAAGCAGGGCGCGTCCAATGCGCCTCCGCCTACGAACTTTTCCGCGGACGGTCTGGGCGGCAATAGCGCGATGGCTAACGTGTTCGGCGGCGGAAGGGCGCCAACCGTTGTTGCGGCAGCGCCGCACGGCCCCGTCTCCGTTCCCGGCGACATAGCCATGCGGTTTCTAATTCAGAAGAGGCTGCCGGAGTATCCCGCGAACGCGAAGCTATCCCGGGTTTCCGGCACGGTGCAACTGGATGCCACGATTTCCAAGGACGGAAAGATCGAGGCTTTGCATGTTGCCAGCGGGCCAGCCATGTTGCGAGACGCCGCGCTCTACGCCGTGCGCACCTGGCGATACCGGCCGTATATCCTCAACAACCAGCCCGTGGAAGTACAAACGACCATCAACGTGGCATTTTCGCTTGACCAATGACGGTTCGCAATCGTGAGCCGGAACGATATTGCGGACGCGATGCGCAAACTCCAATCCAGCGAAGCACAGCTAGCAATAAGTCACGAAATAAGTCACGCAGAAACAAAGGACCGAGACTGGGCCTGCATTGCAGCGATTCAACTAGTTTTTTAGATTGAATAAATTAAATGGTGCCCGGAGGGGGACTTGAACCCCCACGTCCTGTTAGGGACTGCGGATTTTAAGTCCGCTGCGTCTGCCGATTTCGCCATCCGGGCGGCTGGGCCGCTTTCATCATAAATTGACACGCTTGTTTCTGATGCGATGGTTCACGGTGGCCGCGCCTTTATACATATGGTTAGTCCGTCATGCCCCTGCCAACTTTCGCTCTTGGATGCAGCGTCTTGAGCCCTGCATTTCCAAGAATGCGGAACGGAAAAATATCTTTTTTCAAAAAATTAACTGTGGGAAACAAATGAGTTAGAGGTCAAAACCACGCAAGTGTATGAAAACAAAGCTATACGCTTGCAAGTGTATGAAAACAGAAATGATTTGTCTCGTTGCAGTTCCACTTGCGAATTCATGCTCGAGTTCCAAACTTAGCAAAATTGAGCTGAATTATCGGCAATGTTGGCGTAGAAAATTTCGGCCTGCGCCGTGTGAGAAACTGGAAACGGACGTTCTCTGGCGTGGGCTCGTCGGCGCGCGCAAATCCGCAAAGCAATTGAAATCCGCAAAGCTGTGTGGGGATGATTAGCGGCTCAGAGCGGAGCGCTGCGGCCGGATGCTGCCCCGGAAACAAGGAAACCAAATAAAGCAATGATCAGTGTAAGCAACGTTACGATGCGTTATGGCTCGAAGGTTCTCTTCGAAGAAGTATCGACGACATTTGTAGCAGGCCGGCGCTATGGCCTGACGGGGCCGAATGGCGCCGGTAAATCGACGTTCATGAAGGTCTTGACCGGCGAGTTGGATGCGCAGAAGGGCACGGTGGTTCGGCCGCGCAAGCTGGGCGTGCTGCGCCAGGAGCAGTTCGCCTTCGATGCCTACCGGGTGATCGACACGGTGATCATGGGCAACAAGCCGCTGTGGGCGGCGCTCGAGGAGCGCGACCGCATCTACGAGAAGCCAGAAATGACCGACGCGGATGGCATGCGGCTGGGCGAGCTCGAAGGGATCATCGGCGACGAGGATGGGTACACGGCCGAGGCCGATGCAGCGGTGCTGCTGGACGGGCTGGATATTCCCGAACCGCTGCACGAGCGCAAGATGGGCGAGCTGCAAGGCGGCCAGAAGGTGCGCGTGCTGCTGGCGCAGGCGCTGTTCGGCAAGCCCGAGGCGCTGATGCTGGACGAGCCGACGAACTATCTCGACCTTGAATCGATCCACTGGCTGCAGGATTTTTTGACCAATTATGACGGCACGCTTGTCGTGATCTCGCACGACCGGCACTTTTTGAACAGCGTGACCACGCACACGGCCGATATCGATTACCAGACGATTATTACCTACACGGGCGGGTATGACGATATGGTGATGGCGAAGACGCAGATCCGGTCGCGGCTTGAATCCGAGAACGCGCAGCGCGAGAAGAAGATTGCGCAGTTGAACGAGTTTATTGCGCGGTTCGCGGCGGGCACGCGGTCGAGCCAGGTGACGAGCCGGCGCAAGGAAGTGGAGCGGCTGCAGACGAACGAACTGGCACGGTCGAATATTCAGCGGCCGTATATCCGCTTTGACCAGGTGAGGCCGAGCGGCAAGCATGTGCTGGAGTTCAAGCACCTGACGAAGCTGTATGACGACCTGAAGGTGCTGGATGGGTTCAGCGCGAATGTGCTGCGCGGCGAGAAGGTCTGCCTGATGGGCCGCAACGGCGCGGGCAAGACGACGCTGCTCAAGAGCCTGCTGGCGAATTATCCCGGGCTTGCGGATAAGGAATTCACGCTCGATTCGGGCTCGGTGTTCTGGGGGCACGAGGCGCAGGTGGGGTATTTCCCGCAGGATGTGGGATCGACGATTGAGCACGGGCTGACTGTGGCTGAGTGGCTGCACCGTTGGGACCCGAAGGCGACGGTGGAAGAGATTCGCGGGATCCTGGGACAGATGCTTTTCAGCGGCGAGGAAGGCGCGAAGCCGACCAAGGCGCTCTCAGGCGGCGAACAGGCTCGGCTGGCGTTTTGCAAGCTGATCCTAACCAAGCCGAACATTCTGATCTTCGACGAGCCGACGAACCACCTTGATCTGGAATCGATCAACGCGCTGAATATTGCGCTGCAGCGGTACGAGGGAACGGTGCTGCTGGTGACACACGATCATGACTTGATCGATGAAGTGGCGACGCGGCTTTGGGTGTTCGATCACGGCGAGATCGAGGACTTCCAAGGGCCGTATGCGGAGTGGAAGGGGAAGCATAGCTGAGGCTAGCAAGTTAGCGTGCGCTGGGCGCGCACGTAGCGAGTTGGCAGGTTAGCGGGTTTTGTGGCGGGGGTGCCGCGGAGATTTAGCCGCGTGAATCGGCATGACAAATGCCAAGACAACCGCGGATCCTTCGGCTGCGCCTCAGGATGACAACCCGGGGTGGTGAGTCCCGCTCCTATTGGCCGGCGCTCTTCACCCTCACTACAGTGATCTTCTCGAAGCCTTCTTCGAATACCGGCGGCTTGAGTTTTTCAGCCATTTTGCGCATGACCTCTTCGCTGACGCTGCGGTCGCGGGAGCGATTGCGCTGCAGGCAGACTTCAAGTGGTACATCAAAAAAGACGGCCTGCACCTCGTAACCAAAGCTCTTAGCCATCTTGATCCACTGGCGGCGCTCGTGGATGGACAGGTTGGTCGCGTCCACGTAATTCATGGGCATTTTGGCGATGAGGCGGGCGCGCAGGAGCGAGCGCAGCGTGGAGAAGACGAGTCCCTGGTAGCGCTGCTCTTCTACGTCGTCGAAGAGGATGTTGCGCAAGAGGTCGCTTGAAAGCGGTGTGATGCCGCGGCGGCCGAACCATGTGGTTTTGCCGGAGCCGGGCAGGCCGATGGCCAGCACCACGAATCCCTTGGGCGCATTGGGCGAGCGCTGGACCCCGGGCGGAGCCTGGGTTGGCGTTTCGGGCTGGGTTTCGACCTCGAGACGGCCGGAGCCGCGCTGATCATTCCAATCCGTACGTCCGGGCCAGTCGGTGCGGGCGGACTGAGGCGCGCGCTGCTGCGGTTGCGCGGGACGGTCGTGACGGTCCTGACGTTCGGGCCGCGGCTGGTTCTGCTGCGCGCGCGAAGCGGGCAGTTCGTCGGTGTAGTGCGGGACCAGCGGAGCGGGCTGGTTGGAAGGGATTTCCTGACCGATCTTGCCTGTCGATTCCGATGTGTTGGGAGCGCGTCTGGAGCGTCTTCTCATGCCGATCACAACCTGCCGTACCCGGGGAACCTGTGGCCGGAGCGAATGCGGATTGACCAGCGCGAGCGCAGCGGCGTTCCGGGCTTTCAATTAACGGAATACCACACCGGCCACAGGCGCTGCAAATTGTGTGCATGCCGTGACATACGGCCGCACTCAACTGCGGCACGCCGGCGGCGAGCGGTGCGCGTGGAAGACAGATTTGTGGGATGTGTCGAATTAGGCGTGGGCAAGGAATGGGGCAGGGCGTGGGGTCTTGGATGTTACGATGAAGAGTTTGGTGGAATCATTTTTGGGCTGGTTCTGAACACACAGGACACGACTAATTATCAATCCTCAACCGGGGACGAAGGAGAGACAATTCATGGCAGTGAAGGTTGGAATCAACGGCTTTGGCCGTATTGGGCGGAACGTGTTCCGGGCTTCGATCGGCAATCCCGAAGTGGAGTTTGTTGCGGTGAACGACTTGACGAGCCCGGCGACGCTGGCGCACCTGCTCAAGTACGACTCGATCCTGGGCAACCTGCCCAACAAGATCGAATCGGGCGACGACTACATTTCCGTCGACGGCAAGAAGATCAAGGTTTACGCGGAAAAGGATCCGGCCAAGCTGCCGTGGGCTGATGTGGGCGCGCAGGTGGTGGTGGAGTCGACGGGCCGGTTCACGGATGGGGCGCAGGCCAAGGCGCATTTGGGATCGACGGTGAAGAAGGTAATCATTTCGGCGCCGGCGACCAACGAGGACATCACCCTGGTACTGGGTGTGAACCAGGACAAGTACGATCCGGCGAAGCACAACATCATTTCCAACGCTAGCTGCACAACCAACTGTCTGGCGCCAGTGGTGAAGGTGCTGATCAAGGAGTTCGGCATCGTGAGCGGCATCATGACCACGATCCACAGCTACACCAACGACCAGGTGATCCTGGACTTTCCGCACAAGGACCTGCGGCGCGCGCGCGCGGCGGCGCTGAACATGATTCCCAGCTCGACGGGCGCGGCCAAGGCGCTGAAGCTGGTGATCCCCGAGGTTGCAGGCAAGCTGGATGGGTTTGCCATCCGCGTTCCAACGCCGAACGTTTCGCTTGTGGATTTGACCCTCATCAGCGAGAAGACGACCGACGCGAAGGCCGTGAATGCGGCGCTGAAAAAGGCAAGCGAAAGCGACCTGAAGGGCATCCTGGGCGTCGAGGAGCATGAGCTGGTGAGCTCGGACTTTAAGGGCGACAAGCGCAGCTCGATTGTGGACGCGGCGCTGACCAAGGTGGTGGGCCAGAGCGTGAAAGTGCTGAGCTGGTACGACAACGAGTGGGGCTACTCGAACCGCGTTGTGGACCTGATTGGCTTTTTGGCGAAGAAGGGACTGTAAAGGCAGGAAACGAGGGAACAAGGGACCGAGGGAACAAGAAAGCTCTCTTGGCGCTCTGTTCCCTCTGCTTCTGATCTCTGAACTTTGAGCTCTGGATACGATGCGGACAAATATCAGCGGCGGATCACCTTACGAGCCGATCATCGGGTTTTCTCGCGCGGTGCGCGTGGGGAATGTTGTTTACCTTGCCGGGACTGGGCCGGTGGGCGCGGATAACGAAGACGCGGCGGGGCAGACGCGGCGCATCTTTGCGATTGCGGCCGAGGCGCTGGCCAAGGCTGGGGCACGAATGGAGCAGGTGGTGCGGACGCGGATGTACTTGACCCACGCCGAGGATTGGGAAGCTGTGGGACGCGTGCATGGCGAGTTCTTCGGCGCGGTGCGGCCGGCGGCGACTATGGTTGTCGTGGCCAAACTGCTGAATCCGGCGTGGCGGATTGAGATGGAGATGGACGCCGTGATTCCGGAGAGCGAAGCTGTTCCGGTGCGGGATTAGCCGCAGGCTATTCCGCTTCGGTGGCTTCCCACCCTTTTCACGATGAGGCTGTGAAAAGGATGGGGCACGGGAGATTTGGAATTCTCTTGCCGCTGACCACTGACCACTAATCACTGAAATTTGGGGAGGCAGATTCTATGGCGAAGCTTTCGATTCGCGATATTGAGCTGGCACACAAGCGGGTGTTCATCCGCGTGGACTTTAATGTGCCGTTGACCGAGGACGGCTCGACGATTACTGACGACACGAGAATTGTGGCAACACTGCCCACGATCGAGTACGCGCTCAAGCACAAGGCCAAACTGATTCTGGCGTCGCACCTGGGCCGGCCGAAGGGCAAGCCGAATGCGAAGTACTCGATGCGGCCGGTGGTGGACCGTCTGCGCGAACTGCTCGACAAGCGCCTGGGCGCAAGCGTGAATGTGGCCTTTGCGCCCGATTGCGTGGGCGAGGTTGCCGAAGAGATGGCGCGGCAGCTCGAGGGCGGCCAGGTGTTGCTGCTCGAGAATCTGCGCTTTCATGCTGAAGAGGAAGCGAACGATCCGGAGTTTGCCAAGAAGCTGGCGAAGCTTGCCGATATCTACGTGAACGATGCTTTTGGCGCGGCACACCGCGCGCATGCTTCGACGGAGGGGATTACGCATCATCTGAAGCCTGCCGTGGCCGGGCTGCTGATGGAGAAAGAGATCAACTATCTCGGCAAGGCGCTTGGGGCTCCCGAAAAACCGTTCGTCGCGATCATCGGCGGCTCGAAGATTTCGGGCAAGATCGACGTGATCCAGAACCTGCTCGACAAGGTAGACACGCTGGTGATCGTGGGCGGCATGGCGTACACCTTTCAGCGGGCGCTGGGCGTGAGGACTGGCAAATCACTGGTTGAGGAAGACCGCATCGACATGGCGAAGGGCGCGCTCGAAAAAGCGAAGGCCAAGGGCGTGAAGCTGATGCTGCCGGTAGATAACATCCTGGCGGATAAGTTTGACGCTGCGGCGCAGACGCAGGAGTGGGACACGTCGAAGCATTTTCCTGAGGAATGGCAGGGGCTGGACATCGGACCGAAGACGGTAAAGACGATTGAGGACGTGGTGGCGACCGCGAAGACGATCGTATGGAATGGGCCGGCGGGCGTGTTCGAGTTCGCACGGTTTGCCGTGGGCACGAACGCGATTGCGCGGGCCGTGGCCGCGAACCGACTGGCGACGTCGATCATCGGCGGCGGCGACTCGGTGAGCGCGATTAACCAGGCCGGCGTTGCGGACCAGATTACGCACATTTCGACGGGCGGCGGGGCTTCGCTCGAATTCCTTGAAGGCAAGAAGCTGCCGGGAGTTGAGGCGCTGACGGAGAAGTAGTGACCAGTGGTGAGTGGAAACCGCATCCGGCATTAAGCCGGATGCGGTTTTTCTTTTGACCAAAGAACGTCCGTGATCGCCAATCCGGTCCCATAAAATTGAAGTTGAAGATCGTAGTCATTCGAGGAAACCAGGAGAAATATGGCTCGGAAAGCATTGATTGCTGCGAATTGGAAGATGTATAAGACGCCGGCTGAGGCGCGGGCGTTTGTTGAGGCGTTTTTGCCGATGGTGAAGGGGCATACGCGGGATGAGATTGCGCTGTTCCCTTCTCCGGTGCTACTGGCCGGCGTGGTGGAGGCGTGCAAGGGTTCGAATGTCGCCGTGGGCGCGCAGAACATTTATTTTGCCGAGGAGGGCGCGTACACGGGCGAGACCTCGGTGGGGCAACTGCAGGCAGTGGGCGGAACGCATACGCTGATCGGGCACTCGGAACGGCGGCAGTATTTCTGCGAGACCGACGAGATTGTGAACAAGAAGCTGCACACGGCGCTGAAGCATGGCGTTGTGCCAGTGGTGTGCGTGGGCGAGGTTCTGGAGGAGCGCGAAGCGGGCAAGACGGCCAGCGTGCTCAAGACGCAGGTGACGGGTGCGTTTGCCGGCATTACCGCGGAGATGGCAAAGCCGATTGTGATTGCCTACGAGCCGGTGTGGGCGATCGGGACGGGCAAGACGGCGACGCCGGAGATTGCAGCCGATGCGCACCGCATCATTCGCGCGGAAGTGGCCAAGCTGCTGGGCGCCGACGTTGCGGCGGCGATGCGGATTCTTTATGGCGGCAGCGTGAAGCCGGAGAATGCTTCGGCGCTGATCGGTCAGGAGGAGATTGACGGCGCACTGGTGGGCGGAGCGAGCCTGAAGGCGGACTCGTTTGCGGCGATTGTGAAGTATTGAAAGCAGCGGGTTAGCGTGCGCTCAAGCGCACGTAGCAAATTGGCAAGTTAGCGGGTTCTGCGGCTCGATAAGCGAATTCCCTTCTCACCCTATCCCGCAAATCGTGCGGCCAGGATGGGTACCCGAGCCCCGAGAGCGTGCTAGGTCGGAAACTTGCCGCGGCAGCGGCAATTCGCATCCTATTCTTTACCTGCGACGGCGCTATGATATCTCTGCCCGGGAGGATGTGATGGTTGGTCGTCCGTTTTGGTCGGGTCAGATCAAGATTTCGCTCGTCTCCTTCGGCGTGCAGCTTTACCCGGCGGTAAATGCGCAGGCCGGAATCACCTTCCACCAAATCGATAAGGCTACCGGACAG
>JASIJX010000298.1 GCA_030049955.1 Acidobacteriaceae bacterium | reverse complement strand
GCGGCAACCTTGTGACTCCAATCCCCGGCTCACGCGGCTCGCACGGCTTTTCGCCCGAGTACCCGGAAATGCATTCATCCTTCTTCGCCATGGGGGCGGGAATCGCGCAGCATCGCGATCTGGGCATCATCGACATGCGCCAGATCGCGCCGACCGTTGCGCGCATTCTGAACGTGCAATTGCCCACGGCCAAAGCCACGCCGCTCAATGTGCAGCCATAAATCGTGCAGGCATAAATTTAGTAGCGCCGCTCCGTTTACCATCGAACCATGCCGCTGGTTGAGGTTGATGCTGTCTCGAAGAGCTATCCGCGCCGCGCCGGCCTGCGCACGGAAGAGCACACAGTCGTCGACAACGTCTCTCTCGCCATCGAAGCCGGCGAGACGCTCGGCCTGGTCGGCGAATCGGGATCGGGCAAGACCACCGTCGCGCGTATGATCCTCGGCCTCGTCGAGCCCACGCGCGGCGCGGTGCATGTAGCCGGCATTGACGTTGCGCGTGCCGGCCGCGCAGAGATGAAGCGCCTGCGCCGCCAGATGCAGCCCGTCTTTCAGGACCCTTATGCCGCGCTCAATCCGCGCATGAAGGTGCTGGAGATTGTCACCGAGCCGCTGGTGATTCACGCCCGCGAGGCCGGCATCGACACCAGCCGCGCCGCCCTGCGCGCCAAAGCCATCGAGTTGCTCCGCCAGGTCGGCCTCGATGAATCGGCTCTCGGCCGTCATCCGCACGAGTTCTCCGGCGGGCAGCGCCAGCGTATCAACATCGCTCGCGCACTGGCACTGCGCCCGCTGCTGCTCATCCTCGACGAGCCGGTCTCGGCGCTCGATGTCAGCGTGGGTGCGCAGATCGTCAACCTGCTGCGCGAGCTCCAGCGCGAGCATGGACTCACCTACCTTTTCATCTCCCACTCCATGCCGCTGGTGCGCTACCTGAGCACGCGCATCGCCGTAATGGAGCGCGGACGCCTGGTGGAAACTGGCGAAGCTGAGCAACTGTGCGCACATCCGCGCGAGGACTACACGCGCAAGCTGATTGCCGCCACGCCAGAGCTGCCGGCAACCGCCTGAGCTTTTCGGCAGCAAGGTCCTGCAAGGCCAAATCCAGCTGGTCAAAACCCTGGAGCGCTTAAAGGCGCAACATCTCGCTGAAACCACGAGGTTTAAAATTTCCGCCGAAATTGCAGGGAATTTCGCTCAGATCGCTATCCTGTTCTCAATAGGGCAAAAAAGGCTCTTCCCGCGCGGGTCGCATCGCCGGCAGCGGCTAAACCCTTACGGCACAGGAATCTGGAAATAACCCTTTTGAGAAGAGGAACTTAGCGCGGCATCTTCAGCCCAAGCCAATCTGCCGGAGGAATTTACCCGCAGAAGCTACACCGGGGGATACCCCTGGGAATTGCGTCCAGATCTCGGCAAGAGGAAAGCTGCGAGGAGGAGTACCCATCCTTCACGCGGGGAAACCGCGCAAAGGATGGGGCCCAAAAAGAATTACAGACAAAATTACTTCGACTGCGGCTGCTGCGTGCTGGAAGCGGGCGCGCTCTGCTGCGATCCCGCAGGCTGCTGCGACGGAGAAGATTGCTGCGCCGTCGCTGCCGGCTTTACCGGAGCGCTCGCCACCGGCGGCGTTGACGGGCTTGACGGCGCGGTTCCGCTGGGCGGCGCTGACGGTGCGCCCGGCTTGGCCGGTTGCGCAGGCGTGCCCGGTGCGCCCGGAACGCCTGGCCGCGGGCCCGGATGCTGCGGCATGCCCATCGGCCGCTGCGGCATGTCGGTCACTTCGACCAGTTCTACATCAAATATCAGATCCGACTTCGCTGGAATCCCCGGGTGCCCCGCGCGCGAGGGAATATCGCGCGTACCGTAAGCCAGTTGCCAGGGAATGAAGATGCGGCGCTTGCCGCCAATGCGCATGCCTGCAAAGCCCTGGTCGAAGCCGGGAATGAGCCGGCCGAAACCCTGGGGAAAGATCAGCGGCTGTGGCTCACCCAATTGCGGCTTTCCATCGGGGCCCATCACTGGCTTGCCATCTTTCATCACCGGCGCGCGGTGCTCGTCCGAGGAGTCAAACTTCTCGCCCGTGGCAGCCAGGTATCCCGTATACAGCACGTGATAGAGTTTGTTGGTTTCGGCAACCGGTCCGGTGCCGATTTTGTAGTCCTCATAATGCAACGTGAACATCGGCCTGATGACGCCGTGCACGCGTGGAATGCCCGGCGGCAGGTTGTAAAGGGAACTGGTTGAGTGCGCCGTGGTGGCGGATTTTGCAGCCTGCGTGGCTGTTGCGGAGTGTACAGCGGGTTTGGTCTGGGCGCCAGCCAGAACAGCGCCGGAGCCGATGAGCAGAACAAAGGCAAAAAATTTCATAGGGCCGAAAGACTCCTGCTTGGATTCACTCGGGAGTGTATCAGGGCGGGGGCCGGGAATTTCCAGCCTCGCGACACGCCGCGTTGACCGATTGCCGCTTCGCGCCATTCCCGTTCTGGGCTCCCAGCTAAACAGCTGTCTGCGCCACGAGCATTCCGGCAAGCAGCGCCGTGCGCGGCGCAAGGTGCTCGATGAGCGCCGACTCGTGCCGTGCATGCGCGCCTTCGCCCACCGCACCCATGCCATCGAGCGTAGGTACGCCCAGCGCCGCGGTAAAGTTGCCGTCGGAGGCTCCTCCCGTAGCAGCTTCCTCAAGCGCAATGCCCAGCTCTGCCGCCAGCGCCTGCGCCTTCCGAAAAAGCGCAACCGTGCCGCGGCTGCGCT
The DNA here is from genome assembly GCA_030049955.1 of Acidobacteriaceae bacterium. The sequence goes on along the minus strand of JASIJX010000298.1, from coordinate 1,768 downwards.
CCATGGGCGGCCGGTTGATGCCGCCTGTCGCAATCACCGAGCAGCGCTTGTCAGCCGCTTTCAGTCCGGCGAATTTGCGCGCGATGCGCGGCCCTTCGCCGCGGCGGGCAATGCGCACGTCGACCTCCGCAAAGGCCTCGGCCGGAATCACGTTGCTCGCGCTGCCGCCGCCGGCCACGCCCACGCTCACCGTCAGCCCGCGCTCTGGTTCAGCCCAGCCGCTCACGGTTTCGATCACCCGCGCCAATTCGCGTAAGGCGCTCGCGCCCTTTTCAAAATCCACGCCCGCATGCGCCGCCACGCCGCGAATGTCGATGCGCCAGTTGCCGGTGCCCTTGCGCGCGGTCTTATAAGCCAGCCCCTGCGCAGGCTCGAGCACAAAAACGGCATCGCACTCCCGCGCCAGCCCCTCGGTAATAGGCCGCGAAACCGGGCTGCCAACTTCCTCATCGCTATTGAGCAGCAGAACAACCTCGCGTTCCGGCAGCCCGGCCTCGACCAACAGTTCCAGCGCGGTAAAGGCCATCGCCACGCCGGCCTTCATATCCAGCATGCCGGGTCCCCACAGCCGCCCATCGCCAACGCGGCAAGGCATGGTGTCGAGCGTGCCGAGCGGCCACACCGTATCAAGATGACCAAGCAGCAGAACGCGGCCGGCGCGGCCTTTGCGCTGCCTCGGACCGAAGCGCGCCTCCAGCAGATTGCCAAACGATTTTTGCCGGTGGATCTTCACGCGGCCGCCCAGCGATTTGGCGTGTGCCGCGGCCAAGTTGGTGCAGGCATCGACAGCCAGCTTCTGGTCGGAGGGCGACTCGGCGAGAACCAGGCGGCGGACAAGTTCGAGCAGCCCGGACTGCTTGCGGCGCGCGCCGGCCAGCAACGCCCGCATGGGCACGGCATTGCTCTCAATTACCGGGGTTCGTCGCGGGGTCATCGGCGGCCCTCCCATTGTACGTTTCCTGCCCCAAACGGCCCGGGTTGTTGAGAACGTCAAAGGCCATCCCCGAGTTCGTCGATAGTGCGCACGGAATCGCTCATAGTGTGGCAAATTTGCCACACTGAAGAGGCGGCTATTTCATCTAATCTGTTGTGGAATCATCCGTTCCATGATTTTCTCGGGAGAAGGCTTGGGCCGCACCGCGCAATACGAACACACTATTACTTCACCGCTGGAGTTTACCGGTTTGGGACTTCACTCCGGCGCCCCGGTCACAATGCGTCTGCTGCCTGCCCCCGCCGGCTCCGGAATCGTCTTCCGCCGAACTGACCTGGACAACTTCGAAATCCCCGCCATCGGCCGCAACGTGGCCAAGGTCAGCTACGCCACCAGCCTCATGCGTCAAGGCGTGCTCATTTCCACCACCGAGCATCTGCTCTCGTCCCTCATCGGCATGGGCGTCGACAATGTGATCGTCGAGATCGACAACCTGGAGTTGCCCATCCTGGATGGCAGCGCACTGCCTTACGTGGAAGCCTTTGCCCGAGTCGGCATCCGCACCCAGCGCCGCAGGCGCGAGGTCATGCGCGTGCTCAAACCCGTTGAGGTGCGCGAGGGCAACAAGTTCATCGGCGTTTATCCCGGTTCCGGCTACAGCATCTGCTACGCAATCGACTTCCCCGCCCCCATCGGCCAGCAGGATGTCTGCGTCGATCTCGCCGCAGAAACCTACGGCACAACCATCGCCCCCGCACGCACCTTCGGCTACCAGGCCGACGAACAGAAACTGCGTGACATGGGCCTGATTCGCGGCGCCGGACCGGAGAACGC
>JASIJX010000297.1 GCA_030049955.1 Acidobacteriaceae bacterium | reverse complement strand
AGTCGAGGGTGCGGCGGAACTGGCTTTGGGCCACTTCGGCAGCAGCGCGAGCATACCCCTCCATCATCGTCTCCAGGTTGGGAAACGTGGCGGATTCTAGCTTCTTTTTCACCTCGGCCGTGTCAGCCATCCATACACAGGTTACATGCGGCGAGGGCCGGGCGTGAATAATTTGCCGGGCGTGGGTCAGGTCAGTTGCGAAGTCTTGAACGATACGGGCTTCAGTCCGCGAAGAGTACGGGCTCTAGTTCGTGCACTACGCGCCCCAAGAATCGCGCGGCTTCAGCTCATGAGGCAGTGCGCATGCGGGCTAACAAACTACGCGAAAATTTTCTTCGCAAACATTGCTGTGAATTCGGTTCGTTTTTGCTACGTTGAAATCGGAATACGACAACGTGAATCGCGCGCAAACACCGATCTTGCTTTCTTTCAAACACTTGCAAACTCGACGCTTTGCTTTCAGACACTTGCGCAATCCGCGCTTCTAACCTCTTTATTCCCCACACTTAGTTTTTGAAAAAGAAAAAAATGTAGCCGGCTTCGGGTTCGCTGAAAGCCGCGGGAAAAATGGCTGTCAAGATCCTCGGCTTTCAGAAAAAAATCGTGAAGCAAATCCGGAGTTGCTAGGATCCGTAACCGCGATGCGGCATCCTCTTCAACTTCTCGCTGTCCGGCCAGGAAAGCGTAAGCAGAAACACGCTGGGCTCGAGCGCCTCGACGTCATGCTTCACGGACGGGGGCATGGTAAGGATCTGGCCCTTCTGAATCTCCTCGGTCGCTCTGTCGGCTCGCAGGCGGATTGACCCGCGCAGAACCTGAACGGAAACCGAACCGTCGGCGTGATGTTCGTCCATGCGTGCGCCGCCATCCATCATCACCAGCACCAGGCGGATATCAGATTGCTTCACCAGGGTTTTGGAGTAGACGCCCGAGGGCCACGGTTTGCGCGTCTCCGCACGGGCTATCTCCTGGACAAAATCGAAGCGGGCGATCCCGTCGGTCTGCGGCGGCGAGAAAGGAGCATTAGCTGCCATAGCGTTGACCTCATTGGGAAATTTTGAGCCGATGTCTTGCGCTGCTCTATCTCTTGAGATGCTGGCCCACATGAATGTGGCAAACTTATGGCAGTCGGAGGCTCCTGCTCCCATGAAATTCAGACGGTTTTTTGCCGCCGCGGCTCTGTTTTTCTTTGCTCTTGCCGCCCGCCCCGCCGAGCACGAAATCTATCCCGCACCCGAGCGCGCCAGGGCAGATATCGCTGCCGGCCTCAAGACCGCGGCCGCACAGCACAAGCGCGTGATCCTGGACTTTGGCGGCAACTGGTGCGGCGACTGCCAGGTCCTGGATATCTACTTCCATAACCAGCAGAACCTGCCGATCCTCAATGCGAACTTCGTGCTGGTGCGTGTGAACATCGGCCTCGACCAGATCGATACCAACATTGATCTTGCCGGCAAGTACGGCGTTCCCGTGAAGAAGGGCGTTCCCGCTCTCGCGGTATTGAGCGCGTATGGCAAGCTGCTCTACAGCCAGAAGGGCGGCGAGTTCAGAACCATGCGCGACATGCAGTCCTCGTCGGTAACGGATTTCCTGGTGCGGTGGCGGCCGCAGCGGCCCGGCTGCCCGGTGACGGCCCTGCACTGCTGAAAGGCAGCTTTTAGCCTCTAGCTCGTACTACTGCAGCTCAATGCTCCTGTGAGAAGCTAGAGGCTGGAAGCTAGGAGCTAGAAGCTGCCCTTATGCGATTCGATCTCGAAAAGGCGCCGGCAAGCGTTGCCTACAAACTGCTGATCGGCCTGGTGGCGCCCCGGCCGATTGCGCTGATTACCAGCATGGACCAGCACGGCCGGCTCAATGCCGCGCCCTTCAGCGCCTTCAACTACTTCGGCACCGAGCCGCCGGTTGTGGGCATCGGCGTGCAAAACCGCCCTGAAGGCGACCACGTGCCCAAGGACACGGCCTACAATATCCGCCGCACGGGCGAGTTCGTCGTCAACGTGGTAACCGAAAACATCGCGCAGCAGATGAACATCTGCGCAACGGATTTTCCGGCGGAGATCAACGAGATTGAACTGGCCGGCCTTACCACTGCGCCGTCAGAGGCGGTCAAAGTGCCGCGCATCGCCGAAGCGCCTGCGGCGCTCGAGTGCCGCGAGTATGCGACCGTGGAGATCGGCCGCTCGCGCATCGTGCTCGGTCGAGTGGTGAACGTGTATGTGGATGACCGCTTTGTCGATCCCGCGGGACCGTACATCAAGGCCGAAGATTTGCACGCCGTCGGCCGCATGAACGGGACGGGAAATTATGTGCGCACGCGCGATGCGTTTATTCAGATTCCGCGGATTAAGTTTGAGGACTGGAAGAAGCAGCAGCAATGACGCACCGCACATTCGCTGAACTTTGTCATCCTGAGCGCAATGAAGGATCCGCGGTCGCTTCCGGGGATTTGCGGTCCGCAGAGGTAGTCTCCGGCTAGCCGACAATACGTATAAAGCGGTTAAGTTGAGCCGTCCCCTCGCAGCCAGTTTTGATTTACGCGCGAGGACGAGGTGTCTTGATGGGAATTGACTGTCAGCCGGATGCAAATATCCACGCGCTGCAAGTGGTATTTGAGCGCCAGCGGAGCAGCTTTCGCCAATGCGCTCCTCTTGGACTCGAGAAGCGGCGGGAAGCACTGGACATCTTGCTGCAGAGCATCGTCAATTATCAAAGCACAATCGTTGAAGCAGTAAAGGAAGACTATGGACAGCGTTCTATCAGGGAAACCCGGCTGCTTGAGATATTCCCGGTTATCGACGAGATTCGATTTGTGAAACGCAATCTCCGCGGCTGGATGCAGACACGCAGCGCGACGACGAACTGGCAGTTCCTACCTGGCCGGACAAAGATTATGTATCAGCCTCTGGGAGTGGTAGGAGTCATTGGTGCATGGAACTTTCCGGTGTTACTGACGCTGTCGCCACTGGCCAATGCGATTGCAGCAGGCAATCATGTCATCGTTAAGCCGTCTGAGCTTGCACCCGCTACCGCCGAGGTCATACGGCGAATGATCAGTGAGGCATTTCCCGAGGAATACGTCGCAGTTGTCACAGGAGGTCGAGAAGTTGCTTCGGCTTTTTCTGCGCTGCCGTTTGACCATCTTCTCTTCACGGGTTCCGAAGGTGTTGGCAAACTCGTGATGAAGGCTGCGGCAGAGAATCTCACGCCCGTGACTCTCGAACTTGGCGGAAAGTCGCCCGCTTTAGTCCACGAATCCTATCCAATGGCAACAGCGGCAGATCGCATATGTTCCGCGAAGTTCTGGAATGCAGGACAAACCTGCATTGCTCCGGATTATGCACTTGTACCTTCGAACAGGGTGGATGAGTTTGTTCGCAAATGCGAGAGAGTTCTATCGAAGCGGTATCCTGATCCCGCGACCAATGCAGATTATACGCACTTAATCAGTCAGGTAGCCTGGGAACGGATGCGAGACCTCGTGGAGGACGCGGAGAGCAAAGGGGCGCGCGTTCTTCAGGCCGATTCCAAGCATGGAGATAGTACAGCAGGGAGTCGATTCTTTCCTCCTACACTTATTGTTGGTGCAAACGACTCAATGAGCGTGATGGAGGCAGAGATCTTTGGGCCGGTCCTGCCTATCATTGAATACTCCTCGATCGAGGATGCTTTGAGCTTTATCAATGCGCGACCACGCCCGCTCGCTCTTTATTACTTTGACCGGAACAAATCTCGAATAACGAAGATCCTGGAGCAGACAGTTTCAGGGGGCGTAACGATCAACGACTGTATCTTTCACTTCGTTCAGCACCGACTGCCTTTCGGTGGCGTCGGGTCAAGCGGCATGGGCGCCTACCACGGCTTTGACGGATTTAGTGTGTTCTCGAAAAAGAAGGGTGTGTTTCTGCAAAACACATTCGTCGGATCGCTTCTCGACGGCGCGTTGAAGCCGCCCTATACGCCCAGCTCAGATCGCACAATCGGATTTCTGGTGGGGCGAAAAAAGGCTCGTTCGATCCAGAGGATGACTCTTCCGCAAAATCAACCTCAAGCCGAAGAGAAGCAATCCTGCCCTTCGCAAAATTGAAATAGGCTGCCGCGGCCCCAGCGAGGAGCTGAGAGTTCTTCCCGGATTACCGGCTATCCGGAAAATTACAAAGAATTCAACCGCAGATTCTTCGCGCTGCTCAGGATGACAGCGTTGAGGAAGTGCGCTGACTTTTTCTTCAGCTGATCGGCGCCAGATGCTTGGTGTTCTGGTAGGTGTACTGAATGCGGTGAATGACCGTGATGGTCGAGAGCACGGCGAGGATCCAGAGCACCGGCGCCATCGCGCCCCAGTGGTTGAACAGCGCGCCCAGCAGGATAAGGACGATGCGCTCGGGCCGCTCCATGAAGCCGACCTTGCATTGGCCGATGAGCGACTCGGCGCGGGCGCGCGTGTAGCTGACCATCAGCGAGGTGACCATGACGAAGGCCACCAGCACCACGTAGCGGAATCGGTTAATGCGGCCGTAGTAGACCAGCAAACCGAAGAACAGCACCACATCGGAGTAGCGGTCGATGACCGAATCGAAGAAGGAGCCGAAGACCGTGACCTGGTTGGTGCGGCGGGCCACGCGCCCGTCCACCATGTCGAAGATGCCCGCCCCGAAGATCACCAGCGCGGCATATAGGAACATGCGGTCGGCGTCGGCGGCGTTGGCATGGCCGAACAGGAACGCTGCAGCGATGTTGATCACCAGCCCGAGAAACGTGAGCACGTTGGGCGAGATGCGCGTGAGCGACAGGCCGCGCACAATGCGGTCAAGCAACCAACCGCAGCCACGTCCGAATGCGCTGGTCCAGGTCATTTAAGCGGTGAACTCCTAGCTTCTAGCTGCTAGCCTGTGTTACTGCCAAAGCCGGTTATTTTCGCTTTCATCCGTGGAAGAGCTAGAAGCTAGAGACTAGAAGCTAGCAGCTAGTTTTTTCCGCTACTGCGCTGCGCCGTTGGCCGGCTCTGTTTCCTCGTCCCCATCCTCGTCGTCGGCCTCGTCGTGGATGGTGGTCAGCTTGAGAATTTCAAGCTCGCGCTTGCCGTTGGGCGTCACAATGGTTGCCACTTCGCCCACCTGCTTGCCCACAAGGCCGCGACCAATTGGCGAGGTCGTCGAGATCAGGCCCTTCGAAACATCGGACTCTTCGCTGGTCACGAGCCGGTATTCGAGCTCCTCGTCCTTGGTGGAGTCGTAGACCAGCACGGTCGAGCCGAAGCCGGCGCGGTCGCGCGGGATATTCGAGAGATTCACGAGCGACAGCTCGGCCATGCGCTTTTTAAGCTGGCCGAGGCGCGCGTTGACAAAGTCCTGGCGCTGCTTGGCCATGTGATACTCGGCGTTCTCTGAGAGGTCACCGAGCGCCACTGCTTTCTTGATCTCGGCCGGCAGTTCGTGAGCCAGTTCGTGCTCAAGCTGCTTGATCTCTTTCAGAAGCTGTCTTTTAATATGTTCGGGCATTCACTGTCCGTGGCAGAGGCGAAGGTAACCCGATGCCTCCGCGAGAGGTCATCCGTGCTGAGATTTCATTATACGCGGACCGTGGTGAACGAGTCGGTTCGGGGAATTTTCCGGTAGTGGGCCAGTTTCGAAGCTTTAAAGGGCACGGGCTCGCTGCTCATCGAGGAACGACTGCAGAATGAGCGTCGCGGCTACCTGGTCGACTACGCGACGGTGCTGCTGGCGCTCGTGGCCGGCCCCGTAGAGAATCTCGTGGGCTTCGCGCGTAGTCAGCCGCTCATCCCAAAAGTGAATAGGCAGCCCGGTAAGTGCGCCCAGCTCCGCGGCAAAGGCCTGAACGCGCGCAGCCTGCGGGCTTAGATCGCCGGAGAGATGCAGAGGATTGCCGACCACGATCGCCGCCGCTCCATGACGGCGGGCCAGGCGCGCCAGCGAGCGCAGGTCCTCGCGCGCAATGGAGTTGCCGCTGCGCCGGCGCTCCAGCGTAAGCACCGGCTGCGCCGTCAGGCCAAGCTCGTCTGAGACGGCAACGCCGATCCGGCGGTTGCCGATGTCGAGTCCCAGATAGCGGATTTGGTTTCGAGCAGCCAGCCTTGCTTCTCCCGTCTTTCCAGCTTAAAGCGCATTTTTAGCTGGTCGATACGGTCTTTACGGTCTTTCCCTGCCGGTGTAACCGATAGAATCAAAAGAAAGAGAGTCCGCGACCAGGCTCCGAGCGTCTTTTACAAGAAACAGAAGGGATTTCAAACCAAGGAATGGCCAGGCGCACCCGTAGCACCCGCAGAAAAAAACGTTCCGGCGCGGCAGGTAGTTTTCTGGTATTCCTGGTGCTTTTGTTTGCGGCAGCAGGCGCCGTGGGATGGTTTCTACTAACGCCGTATGGGCCCGGCGCGGAGACGTTCGTGCGAATCGCCCCGGGGTCGTCGGCCATCCGCATTGGCCGCCAGCTTGAGGATGCCGGCATTGTTCGTAGCCGTTACGGCTTTGACCTGCTCCGCTGGGCGCTTCACCGCAAGCTGAAGGCCGGCACATACCGCTTCGACCGCCCCGCTCCGGCCATCGAGGTCTATGACCGCATCGCCCGCGGGGATGTGTACACCATCGCGCTCACCATTCCCGAGGGCGCCAATATCTTCGACATCGCCACGCGCGTCGAGCAGGTCGGCCTGGGCTCGCGTGAAGATTTCCTTGGCGCTGCGGCCAGCCAGACCGCACTCATTGCCGATCTCGATCCGAACGCGAAGAGCCTCGAGGGTTACTTGTTTCCGGACACCTACAAGTTTTCGCCTCCGGTAAGCCCGGCGCAGATGATGGCAGTGATGGTGCGGCAATTCCGCACGGTAGCCGCGCAAATCGGCCTGAACGGCGGTCAGGGCCAAAACGTGCACGAGGTAGTCACGCTGGCCTCGCTCGTGGAACGCGAAACCGCAGTGCAAGCCGAACGGCCGCTGGTGGCAAGTGTCTTTGTGAACCGGCTGAGTAAGAACATGCCGCTCATGGCCGACCCCGCAGTGATTTACGGCCTTGAGCTTGAAGGCCGCTGGCGCGGGACAATTTACAAGAGCGATCTCGCGACCGATACGGCGTATAACGATTACCGGCACGCCGGGCTGCCGCCAGGGCCTATTGCCAATCCAGGTATCCCGTCGCTGCGCGCCGTGCTGCACCCGGCCGCCACCGATTATCTTTATTTCGTGGCTGCAGGCAACAATCCACAGGGCCATTCGCTTTTTTCCGCCACCCTCAATGAGCACATCCACAACGTAGCCGGCTACCGCAAAGCCATGAAGCAGGCAGGTGCGCAATGAGGATGCCCTCTCGACGGGTGTTGTCGCGTGCCGGCTGCTGCGCGGCCATGGCGTTGCCGCTCGCTCTTTCGGGCTGTTCGCTCTTCCCCACCACGCGTCATCTGCCTGTGCCCAAGGCGCCGGCGCTAGTGCAAACAGCCACTCCGGACCAGTTGGTCGCGCAGATCAACGATCGTTGGAACGGCTTGAAGAACCTGACTGCGACAGTCCTGATCCAGGCCACCGAACTGAAGAGCGCCGAAGGTGTGGAAAAGGTCTTTCCGAGCGCCCGTGGCTACATCATCATCGGCAAGCCTCGGCTCATTCGTGTTTACGGGACCTACCTCGGAATGCCCATCTTCAATATGGCGAGCAACGGCGACCGGTTCACGCTGGTGATCCCGCCTAAGAACATTGCCATCGATGGCACAAACGCCGTCACCGAGAAATCGCCGAATCAGCTCGAAAACCTGCGTCCCGATTTCTTTTTCGATGCGATCGCGGTACGCGGGCTCGAACCCGATGACTCGTTCATGGTCTCGGCCGATTCCGAGACCATTGAGGACCCGTCCAAAAAGCACTTGTACACGGAGCCCGAATATGTGCTGACCGTGATGAGGAACAAGGAGGGCAGCCGCCAACTGGTGCCGGTGCGCCAGGTGACCTTTCACCGCGATGACATGCGCCCCTACGAGCAGGATCTGTACGATGCGCAGGGCAACTTGACCACCGTCATCACGTACAGCGGCTATACCCGTTTCGACGCCGGAGAATATCCTTCAAAGGTGGTAATCAAGCGGCCAATCGAGGGCATTCTGCTCACGCTCGACGTCATACGCGTTCAGGAGAACGTCGACCTTCCCGCCAATGAGTTTGAAGTGAAGATTCCTGAGGGGATGCCGGTGCGGCAACTCAAGTAACTCACCGCCGGCGAAGCAAGAAAATAGCGGGTGGAGGTTTAGACCTCCACCCGCTCTCGTTTTTGCGACTGTGATTGTTGTTAGAAGATTACCTTGGCGGCGAACTGCCATACGCGCGGCGCACCGACGGTAGTGGTCGAGTTGACGGTACCGCTGCTGGTGCTTGTGGCCGTGATCTGTCCGAACGTCCCCGAGCTGACCGAGGATGTCGGATTGCCCAGGTTGGTGTGATTCCATGCGTTGAATACCTCGGCCTGGAACTGGCCATGGATGCGCTTCTCGGCAGCGATGTCTTTGAAGAGCGACATGTCCGTGTCCTCATACGCGGGGCCGCGCAGCGAATTTCGGGGCACATTGCCGAAGGACTGCGCGTAGCCATTGGTAGCCGAAGGAGCTGGATTCTTCTCGAAGGCCGCGGGATTGAACCATTCCGTGATCTTCGAAGCGCCGGCAGGACGCTTGGGGCTGATGCCGGTGAACGTCGCCAGATCGTTGTTGATGCCGGACTTCGAGTTGTCCACGCCGCTGCTAATGGTGATCGGCAAGCCGGACTGCGAGGTGACAATCGCGTTGGCCTGCCATCCGTTCACAATCGATCCGGCAAAGGAATTGACATGGAAGCGCGGCAAGACGTAGTTGGCCGAGCCGGTAATGCGAATGGCCTGGTCGAAGTCGGCCACGCCAACATAGCTCTGGAAGTTGTATGGATTCGACGGTCCATCCTGTCCTTCGGTGCCCGACGAACCGACGTCGATGGTCTTCATCCACACCACATTCGAGAGCAAAGTCAGGCCGTGAGCCGACCGGCGTGTAACGTTGATCTCCAGCGCGTTCGTCTTCTCCCAATCGTAGGAATCGGCCAGCTCAACCGCGCCCAGTCCAGGGTAGGTGCGGGTGGTTTCGAAGCCCGACGCCGGCGGGGGCGTGAACACGAATGGATTGAACTGGCGCGAGGCCATTACGTGTTCGGCGTGGTTGCCCACGTAGCCTACGTTCATCGCATAGCCGTGTCCCAGGTCCTGCTCGACCACGAAGTTGTAATCCTGCGTATACTCCACCTTCGAAGCCGGATTCAGCACGCCGCCCGAGAGCGGTTGGATGAAGTTATAGGTCTTGAACTGCGAAGGAGTAACGTGGCCGCGCGGAAAGGGATCGCCGCCCGGAAAGCCGGCAAAAGGTGCATCCCACGGCACGTTCAAGGGGTCGATCTCGAGGTAGAGATCGACGGGCTGCATGGCGTCAGTGCGTTGGTAGAGCAACCCCTCTGGCAAGCCGTAAAAGATGCCGTAACCGCCGCGCACAACAGACTTGCCGTTGCCGAAGAGGTTATAGGCAAAGCCGGCGCGCGGCGCAAAGTCCTTCCAGTTGTTTTTGTACACCGAGTCAGATAGGCCGGGATCACCGACGAACCACATGCCTTTGGGCGCGAGCGGCGCAACTGTGGACTGGAAATTCGGGTTGGCCAGATCGAAGCCGACCAGCGTGCCGTTGTCGTCGATCGGCGGCAGCCACGGATCCCAGCGAAGGCCGAGATTCAGCGTCAATTTCGGGTTCAGCTTCCAGTCATCCTGGATAAACAGCGAAGGCCGCACCTCGCGCAGATAGGCCTTGCGCCCGTTGTCCATGTAATAGTCCTGCTCATAGCCGGTATAGAAATCGGCAAGGGCGTTGCCCGTGCTCGTAAAGCCGGTTGGGGTTGCACCATTGGCCGGCTCTGTCTTCACGCCATTGAAGCCGGGCGAGGTGCTGTCACCGGGGGTGTACGAGTAATCATCCATGTCGATGCGATCGCGTTCCAGGTCGCCACCCATCGTAAGCGTGTGCTTGTGCGCCAGCTTCACAACGCTGGCTGTGAAGTCGAACGTCGTCGCGTCCTGGGTGAGCGCGCCGCCGGAGAAGGCCTCGACGTATCCGGAGATTTGCGCACGCACGCCGGGGAACGGAACGAGGCTCTCGTTGGGGCTGCCGTAGGGTGCATTCTGCCCGAGGTCCTGCAGTGTCTTCAGCCCCGGCGTCACGGGAATCTGCGTCCGCCCGCCGCGGTAGAAGCTCCCGTAGACCGCGCCGGTAAGCGTGTTCGAGAAGATGTGAGCATCGCTGATGGTCAGCGACTGGTTGCGGAAGAGGTTTGCGGCGAAATAGCCCAGAGGCGCAGTAAACGGCCGCTGGAAGTTGTCCTGGTTATAGAAGTACCGGCCGGTCAGGTGGTCCTTGTCACCGATCGCCTCGTCGAGCCGGGTGAGATACTGCGTGTTATCGATGTTGTTGTTGGTGTTCGATGTGAATTTGAGATACGTTCCGTTGCTCGCCAG
>JASIJX010000296.1 GCA_030049955.1 Acidobacteriaceae bacterium | reverse complement strand
GCCGTCTGCGTGCTGCTGTTCATCCTGCTCAACAACGTGGTGGGACTGCTGGTGGGGCTGATTCCCGGCGTGGTGACGCCTACTGCACAGCCGGTGGTGCCGCTGGGCATCGCGGTGCTCACGTTCCTCTACTACAACTTCCACGGCTTGCGGGTGCATGGACCCGGTTACATCAAGCAGTTTTTGGGGCCGCTGTGGTGGCTGGCCCCGCTGATGTTCATCATCGAGATCGTCTCGCACCTGGCGCGCATGTTGTCGCTCACCGTTCGACTTTACGCCAACATGTTTGCCAGCGACATGCTGACGCTGGTGTGGTTCTCGATCATCCCTATCGCGGTGCCGGCCGTCTTCCTGGGCCTGCACTTCGCGGTGTCGGTGATTCAGGCATTCGTCTTCATGCTGCTCGCCCAGATTTATCTCTCAATGGCGGTGGCGCACGATCACTAAAAAGCAGACAGCCGACAGCGAACAGCAGACAGTTAGAAGCGAAAGGACTGTTCGCTGTACGCTGTAAGCTGTCAGCTTGAAAAGATTCCGCCGGAGGCGCTTCCGCTCCGGGTAAACGGTAAGGTTGCAAGCGTGAGGGGGCCAAAGGATGAAGACAGCTTCTAGCCATTAGCTTCTAGCCGCTAGCTTGAGCATCGGGTGAATTGAGCTTTTCGACTCGTCCATGAAAAAGCTAGAAGCTAACGGCTAGCAGCTAGAAGCTGCTTCTCCGGCACGGTGAGCCTCAACCACCCACTGGCAGCCAAATTCAAGAGGAAGCAGGAGAACTATGCGGAAACTTCAGTACCTGTTCATGGCCCTGGCGGCAATGTGCTTTGCCGTTCCGGCCTTCGCGCAGACCGGCGCAGCAACGCCGGCCATCAACCTGATTCCCATCGGCGCCGGCCTCGGCATGGGCCTTGCAGCCGGCCTGTGCGGCATGGGCCAGGGCCGTGCGGTCGGCTCGGCTTGCGAGTCATTGGCCCGCAACCCGGGAACGCGCGCCGGCATCATGCTGTTCCTGGTGCTCGGCCTGGCGTTCATTGAATCGCTCACCCTGTTCACCCTGGTGATCGTGTTCGCCAAGATGTAGGCGGCTGTGAGCCACACAAACACAACGGCCCTGCGCATCGAGCGCAGGGCCGTTCTTTTCAGCGCTCGTTCGAGCTTACCTTCGAGCCTGTTCGCCCTGCGCGGTTCCCGATTTCAGCATCTCGATAGCCTGCCGGTAGCCGAGGTCGGCAGGCAGCGGCGCAAACCGGCTTTCTTCTTCGGTGGTGTTGAAGCTCCGCGTCTTGAAGACCACGCGCCCGTTCATATTCATTTGCAGGCGCACCATGCGCCACACGCCAGGCTCGACCTCAGCCTGGTCGATCGTGACCCAGCCTCCCTTGTGGAGCCGCCCCAGGATTCCCCAGCCGAAGTCTACGTCCTGATCGAGCCGGCCTTCGAGCCGAATAACACGCTGGGCGCTGGGATCGATCCAGATCGCGCCGCTCATCGCTGTCAGCACCTGGGTTTCGATATCGGGCGGGTTGAACTTCGGGTCAGGGCGGAAGGTGAACTTCTCGACAGGTCCGCCGGGGCGCCCGTTTTGCCCTCCGCCCGAACCGTCGACCGGCCCTGCGTACTGATAGACGAACGCCGTCGGCAGCGCATGCAGCACCGCGAGCGCGCGCGCCGTGTCGGCATCCTCGGACTGCTTGCGGTGCCGCTGCTTGCCGGGGTCGTTTTCGAGATCGGTAAGGCGCTCGAGCTCGCGCTGGTTGTCATCGGCGCTCAGCGGTACATCATTGATCGAGCGCAGCCGCGCCACGTCGCCCTCTTTGGTCTCGCAGATTTCCCGGGTCGCAATGAGCCGCGGCGTGGTCTTGCGCAGAAGGTAGCGCATGGGATGGCCTGCGTCCTGCGCGGCCCGCAGCTCGTTGGCAAGCGAGCGGTCGACAAGCGCATGGGCCTGCTCGGCGGTTAGCGGCGCGGGCGCGGCCTGCTGCGCAGACGCCAAGGTAGCGGCCGAGAGAAAAATGCAGGAAAGAAGGCAGACCGATGGCAAAACGCTACGCACTACTACCATTCTATGGGTCCCATTCTACTTGTCGCTTGTTCCGCATCACGATCCAGATCGGGAACTCGTGCTACATTAGACGCCTAGGATTTCCTCAAGATTCCGAGACATTGAAGCAACGCGGCCCGGTTGCGTATAGTGCGGGCAGGGCCTTTGCGGGCTCAAGGGAAGGAAAATATTCATGCCAGTCGAGAATGGTCCTGCACGCATCGGCAAAAGTGTCGTGATTAACGGCGAGGTTAGAGGCAGTGAGGATTTGATCGTGGACGGCCGCGTGGAAGGAACGGTTAACCTGTCGGAGTGCAGGCTGACCATCGGTCCTACCGCCAACGTGGCCGCCGATGTGGCCGCCAGAGATGTGCTCATCCAGGGCCATGTGCAGGGCAACGTGGTGGCCACCGGCCGCGTGGAACTGCGCGCCGGCTGCAGCGTCGAAGGCGACATCCGCGCCCTGCGGCTTGCGGTTGAAGACAACGCCGTCTTCCGCGGTAAAGTCGATCTCACGCAGGCCGCCACGAAGGGATCGGATGGCGTCAGCGCGCCACAAATTGGAGCAAACGCTGGAGCAAACATCTGACGCGGTTCACTCCGCTCACCGGCCCGCCGTCAATTGCGCTTGAGGTTCTCTGTTGTTAGGCCGTAGAAAGAAACAAGAGGGCGGCGCTGTTGCCACCCAAGCCGGACTGACCGGCCCCCGCGTGCCGCGTCACTCCGGCGCCTGGTCTGTGCTGCGCAAACGCCTGGAAACCGAGCCCGGATTGCGCATCCTGGACATGGGCTTCACGTCACCCGTGAACATCAACTATCTCACCGGTCTCGGCCACAGCATTTTCATGTCGGACCTGGTGCACGAGGCATGCGCCGGATATTGGCAGAACGGCGCGGACGAAGAAGGCAATCCCATCTGGGATACCCAGGCGTTCCTCAGCCAGACGCTCAATTTTTCCGGGCGCGTCTTCGACATCGTTCTGCTGTGGACCGCACTTGATTACCTGCCCGAGGCCTTCGTGCAGCCCGTGGTCTCGCACCTCTACTCGTCCATGAATCCGGGCGGGCAGGTGCTGGCGCTCTTTCACACGCGGACGCACGGCGAAGAGACGGTCCACTGCCGATTCCACGTCACGCCTAGCAACGAGATTCAGGTGCAGCTCTCGGAGCCCTTCCCCATCCAGCGCTCGTTTACCAACCGCAGCATCGAGCGGCTGTTCGCCGGCTGGAGCGGCCACAAGCAGTTCCTGGCCAAGGATGCGATTTCCGAAGTGATCATGACGCGGTAAGGCAGGGAGCAAGTGAGCAAGCTGGCAAGGGAACGAGGGAAAAACGAAACCCGAGCATTCGATCAGCCGTTGTAATTATCTCCTGCGTTCGAAAAGCGACACGGATGCGAAGAACGCGAACGCAACCACGCCGAGCGTGAGGAGTTGCCACGGCTGCCAAGGGTGATGAAGCAGAAGGCCCACGGCGGTTATTCTCGCACAGAGAACTTGCCCTCGGCTTCGAGCCGTTATTTCGCGGCGTAGTTAGTAGCTGACCGCTTCCCTGCTTCACGCGGTTCGATCCGAATGCCCTGATCCGTGTTCCCTGTTCTCAAAACGGCAGCGAGGGCTGCAGTTCCACCGCCGGTTCCGGCTGGCTCTCTGGCTCCTCTGAGTAGCGGCTGCCCAGCTTGTGCTCCCGGCAGATGGCATCCACCAGGTCAGCGATCCGTTTGCGATACTCGGCAGAGACAAACGCGCTGGCTCCGTAGCGGCGTTCGTAGGCAGCAAGTTGCCCGGGAAAATTCTCCTTCACGAAGCGCAGAAACGTGGGCTGCGAGCAAGGCTTGAGGAACAGCGCTCCGGCAGCGAAGAAGTTTGCGCCGGCGGCTGCGGCGGCGCGCGCCACGGCCGCGAGCGAGGCCCGCGAGTCCGTGATTCCCGGCATCACCGGCGAACACAGCACGCCCGCGCGAATCCCATTGCAGCGCAACCGCTCCAGCGTGCGCATGCGCAGGTCGGGCCGCGGGGCGCGGGGCTCGAGTACCCGCGCTAGCTTTGTATCCATCGTCGTGACCGTCAAACAAACGGTCAGTTTGTGCCGCTTCGTGATCTCTTTCAGCAGGTCAATGTCGCGCGCAATGAGTGTGGACTTGGTCACCATCCCCAGGACGAGACCGCTGGTTTCTGCGAAGGCCTCGAGGATCGATCGCGTGACCCGCTGCCGGCGCTCGATCGGCTGGTAGGGATCCGTGGCCGTACCCAGCGCAATATGCGTCCCGGGCTTAACTCGGCGCAGTTCCTGGCGCAGCAGCCAGCCGGCGTTCTCCTTGTAGTAAATCTTTCGCTCGAACTCCTCCGGCGCCAGATCCAGGAACTCGTGCGCGTAGCGAGCATAGCAGTACCGGCAGGCGAACTCGCAGCCGCGGTAGGGGTTGATGCCGTGCGTAAAGGGCAGGCCCCGGCCGCTGTTCACCTTGGAGAGGATCGAGCGCGAGGGCAGCGGGCGGTACTCGGTAAGGCAGCCGGTTGAATCGAGCGGCGCAGCAGCCGCTCGGCGTGCCAGCGGGCCGATATATCTGGCCTCGTTTGGCGCCTCTGCATTCTGGCTGCCAAGGATAGGAAAAAGACTGGGAGCGGAAACGGCTGGAGCGGTGGGAGTGCTTGAACCTATTTTCGCCATTTGTTCGCCTCACAAGGGAACAGCGTAGCTCTGTCCACGACGGGCGTCAAGGCCTGTTTTCCGCAGGCGTCAATTTGCTCCACTGCGCCGGCCCGCGTCATGATCCTGTTGGAGGAAATGCATGAGCGCAGCGAAGGGAACACGCATCACCTGGCTCGGTCACGCCACGGTCCTGGTCGAAACTCCGAAGGAAACCAGGATTCTCATCGATCCGTTTATCGCGCAGAATCCCAAATACCCCCAAGGATTCGAGCTGCCGTCCAAGATCGACTTCATCCTGCTAACGCACGGCCACGGCGACCACATCTCCGACGCCGTGCCGGTGGCGAAAAAGCACGGCTCGACGGTCGTCGCCATCTACGAGCTTGCCGATTTTGTCGGACAGAAGGGCGTGAGCAAGACCATCGGCATGAACCTGGGCGGGACGGTGAAACTGAACGATGCATCTGCAACCATGGTGGACGCCAAACATTCGGCCGCCGCGCAGGATGAAAAAGGCTCGCACTACGTCGGCGTCGCGGCCGGCTATGTGATCGCCATTGCTGACGGCCCAGTGCTGTATCACGCCGGCGACACTAACGTTTTCGGCGACATGAGCATCATCCGCGATCTCTACCATCCCAAGGTCGCCATGCTGCCCATCGGCGGGCATTTCACGATGGGGCCGAAGGAGGCTGCGTTGGCCGCACGGCTGCTCGAGCCAGAGGTGATCCTGCCGATCCACTTCGGCACGTGGCCGCCGCTCACAGGCACGCCGGCGCAGGTAGCCGCGCTGGTGGGCTCAGGCGTGCAGGTAGTGGAGTGGAAGCCAGGCGAGGATTATGTGGCGTGATCGCGCAGGAGGGTCAGATCTGTACTCTCCCATCCTTTCGGCGATAAACCGCCGAAAGGATGGGGCACGGGAGGTCTGCGGGGCGGAGCGCGAAATACGAACTGAGAAGTACGAACTGCGAACTGAATATTACTGGCGCGGCGCGAAGTAGCCCTTCTTGGCTCGCACCTTATAACGCCGGTCGTAACAGTAAAGATAGATCGTTCGGAACGATCCGTCGTACTTGAAGTCCGCCGGTGTGTAGGTAAGCGCGTACTGGCTGCGCAGCTCGGTGGCGATGTCCTGAAAGCTGTTGGAAAGATCCTCGACCGAGGGCGGAAAGAAGACTTCGCCGCCGGTCTCTTCGGCAAGCTGCTGCAGGATCCTGTCTCCGCGTCCGCGGCTCGGCGTCCAGTTAGTGCTGATGGCGTAGATGATGGTCTCGGCGCGCTCGCACTCCTTGATCGCCTCAGGCAGGTAAACGCGGCTCTGGTTGTCGTCGCCGTCGGAGAGCAGGATGATGGCCTTGCGCACCGGCTCCTGGCCGCGCGCCGTGAGCAGCTTGTCGCGGCAGGCCGTGTAGACGGCGTCGAACAGCGCCGTGCCGCCGCCGGGGCTCATGTTGCTGATGCCCGTCTGGAGCGCGTCGATGTCGTTGGTCCAGTCGGTCTTCAAATCGGGCGTGACATCGAAGCCCATCACGAAGGCGCGGTCCGCCTTGGCCTTGAGGATCTGCAACAGGAACTCCGTAGCGGCCTGCTGCTCGAACTGGAAGCGCGAGTGAATCGAGGTGCTGGTGTCGATGAGAATGCCTACGCGCAACGGCAGGTTAATCTGCTGGTGGAACGAGGTCACCTCGGCCGGGGCACGCTGGTCGTCGAGCAGCGCAAAGTCACTCTGCTTGAGATTGGGAATGTAGTGGCCGTGATTGTCGGTGACGGTGAAGATCAGGTCGACTTCGTTGGCGCCCAGCTTGATGGTGGGAGTGTTCACGTCGGTTTCCGGCTCACCGGGCTGCGCAGATGGCTGCGTGGTGCCGGTTAGACTCTGCGCTGGGCTGGCCTGGACCGGCGTGGCCTGGGCCTGTGTGGTCTGGGCCGGCGTGACCTGGGCTTGGGTTGACTGGCTCTGCGCCGGCTTTGCCTGGACTGCGGGCGCCTGCTGCGCAGGCAACGTGGCTATGGGGACAAGGGCCGCTAAAAGAACGGCCGCAGACCTGGACAGCCACAGGCGGTCGCCCGTCCGTGAAACGAATAACCTGTTGATCATGGCTCTCCCATTCTACCAAGGTGCTGTTTTCTGTCTCTGCCGCTTCAGGTGCGGGTCTTCATTGGGGGTCGAAACCGGCGAGGTTTCAATCACTTGCTGTCGAGGCGCCGGAGGAGGTCCATGAACTCCCCGGGCAGTGGAGCCTCCAGCTCAAGCGGCTTGCCGCTGAGAGGGTGTGCAAATTCCAACCGCGCTGCATGGAGAAAGTTGCGCGAAAGGCGTATACGCTCCGATTCTCCACCCCACGAACCACGACCCGTCCGTGGGGACCCCGGCTCACTCCTTACTTTCGTACCGGCGCGAGTAAGTTGGCTTGCGCCGCCATAGAGCGTGTCGCCCACCACAGGGTGCCCGATCGACGCCATGTGCACGCGGATCTGGTGAGTGCGCCCGGTCTCAATGCGCACACGCACGAGTGTGAATTTGCCGAAAGGCGTGACAAGGCGGTCGCGATCTCGATCCAGCACCTCGTAGTGTGAGACGGCCGAGCGACCGTTTTCGTTAGTCGCCATGCGCGTGCGGCGCACCGGGTCGCGGGCGATAGCAGCGTTGATGGTGCCGCGCGAGCGCGCAAGGTGCCCGTGCACCAGCGCGATGTAGGTCTTGTGCACCTTGCGTCCGGCGAACATGGCTCCGAGCGCAGCGTGAGCGCGATCGTTTTTGGCGATGACGATAAGACCGCTGGTGGCTTTGTCGAGCCGGTGCACGATGCCGGGGCGCAGCTCGCCGCCAGTGGTGGAAAGCTGGCGGAAGCGGTGCAGCAGCGCGTTGACCAGCGTGCCGCGGCTGCGCGCCTCGTCCGTCTGGCCGGAGCCGGCGTGAACCATCATGCCGGCAGGCTTGTTCACGACGGCGAGGTCCGAATCTTCGTAAACGACATCGAGCGGGATGGCCTCGGCCTCGGCTTTGAGCGGCGCTGGATGTGGATTGCCGAGGACCTCGATGCGCTCGCCGCCGCGCAGCTTAAGCCGCGGCTTCGCCGTCGCCTCGTCCACGCGGACATCGCCCTGCTCGATGAGCATCTGCACGCGCGAGCGGCTCACATCGCCGAGCTGCGCGGTGAGAAACACGTCGAGCCGTTGCCCTGCTGCGTCGGCAGAGACGGTGAAGGCGCGCATTTCGCTCATACGCCCACCTTGCGCTCGGACAGCACCAATCCACCGGCGATGACCATGAGCACGGCGGCTATCTGCGGACCATCGATAGCGCCGTGAAAGACCAGGCCGCGGCCTTCAGGATCCCGCCAAATTTCGGTGAAATAAATAACAGCCCCGAGGCCGAGCAGGCAGAGCCCGGCCGCGTCTCCGGCCTGACGGCGCGCAGGGAGCCACAAGAGAAGAAAAAACGCGAGGACGAGAAATCCGAGCGCAGCATAGGCTTGCACGGGATGCAGCGGCACGCCCAGCGGCGTGCTGCTCCAGCGCGCGGCGAGCACGCTCGTGTAGGTTACGGCCCAGGGCAGCGACCGGCTGGCCTCAGTGCCATAGCCGGAGCCTGCCAGTAACGCGCCAAACTGCTCAAACGCCAGCCCCAGCGCCAGCGGAGCTGCCAGGGCATCCGCAGTGGCGTAGACGGGCAATTTGCGCAGCCGGATATACAGGGCGGCTGCCGCTACGCCCGCGGCAACGCCCGCGCCAGCGACGAGC
>JASIJX010000295.1 GCA_030049955.1 Acidobacteriaceae bacterium | reverse complement strand
GCCGTCGCCGCAGCGCGGCCATGAACGTTTCACTGCTATGTCGATTGGAGGCCTATGCAAAACACCCGCTCACAGTTTCTTCCCTTTCATGTTCCGCTGATTGAAGAAGACGATATGCGCGCAGTTCGCGAGGTGATGGAGAGCGGCTGGATCACCACAGGCCCGAAGGCTGCGCAGTTCGAGCAGGAGTTTGCGAGGTATACGGGAGTGCGCCATGCGATTGCCGTAAACTCTGGCACCGCCGCGCTGCACCTGGCATTCGATGCCGCCGGCATCGGCGAAGGCGATGAAGTTGTGCTGCCCACGCTCACGTTCGCCGCGACCGCCGAGGCGGTAGCTTACTGCAAGGCGCGCCCAGTTCTCGCCGACATTGAGGCCCAGAGCTTCAATCTCGATCCTCTGCAGGCAGAGCGTGCGATCACACCGCGCACACGCGCCATTGTGCCGGTCCACATGGCTGGCCAGCCCTGCGATATGGATCCACTGCTGCACATGGCGCGAGCCCGAGGGCTGCATGTGATCGAGGACGCAGCCCATGCTCTGCCGGCGCATTACCGCGGCCGCATGGTCGGCACTATCGGCGACATCACCTGCTTCTCGTTTTACGCCACCAAAAGCATAACCACCGGAGAAGGCGGCATGGTGACTACCGGTGCGGACGACTGGGCCGATCGCATGCGCGTCATGCGCCTGCACGGCATTAGCAAAGATGCGTGGAAGCGCTACACCGCCGAGGGATCCTGGCGATACGAGATTTTGGCTCCCGGATTCAAATACAACCTGACCGACATGCAGGGCGCGCTTGGCCTGACGCAACTGGCCAAGTGCGACTTTATGTGGCAGCGTCGCAGCCTGCTTGCCGCGCGTTACACCGAGGCGCTCAGCGCCCTTGATGCCTACGAACTTCCCACCTCACGCCCCGACGTGCAGCACGCCTGGCACCTCTACGTCATCCGCGTTCGCCGCGAAGAGCTGACGATTCATCGCGACCGCGTGATCGAAGAACTCAAGCAGCGCGGTATTGGCGTCTCTGTGCACTTCATTCCGCTCCATCTGCATCCCTACTATCGCGATCGCTGGGGATATGCCCCAGGAGATTTTCCTGTGGCCGAAGACTACTTCGATCGCTGCATCTCGCTGCCGCTTTATCCGGGCATGACCGACGAGGACCAGGCCCGTGTCATCGACGCGCTCGCTGAGATCGCCATGCGATATCGCCGGACCGGCGCCGCAATGCCCATCGAGGTTTCCCCGGCCTCATTCGCCGCTCCAAATTCTGCCGACGAAAGAGAGTCGATGGTGCGGACGCCGCTGACCAACGCTGATCATCAAACACCCATCCCTGCATCACCAGGTGAATGGCAGATTAGTGGGTCCAGGCGGTTGCTCGATCTTGCTGGCGCTGTCGCCGGCCTGATTGTGCTGTTCCCTGTCTTCCTCGCCTGCGCGCTCGCGGTGCGCCTCAGTTCGCCGGGGCCCATTTTTTTCCGCCAGCGCCGTGTCGGTCGCGGGGGACGGCTCTTTGAGCTTCTGAAATTCCGCACCATGATCGTTTCCAATCGAGGGCCACGCATCACCGCGGCTGGCGATCCGCGCATTACGGCCGTGGGCCGCAGGCTGCGCCGATGGAAACTTGACGAGCTACCCCAACTCGTCAACGTGCTGACCGGTGAGATGAGCCTGGTCGGCCCGCGCCCTGAGCTTCCCGAATATGTTGCCCGGTACACAGCCGGGCAAAGACAGGTTCTGTCTTTTAAGCCAGGCATTACCAGTCCGGCGTCGCTGGCCTTTGTCGATGAAGAATCGTTGCTGGCTGCGCAACCGGACCGGGAAGATTACTACTCGCGCGTGCTTGTGCCGCAGAAGCTGACCACGGACATCGAATACTGCCGCACCGCCAGCCTCGCCGGGGATCTCAAGATCATCGCGGCAACAGTGTGCCGTTTACTGCCTCGAAGGCACGGCCGCGACACAAGTCGAATGGCGCCGTTCGCATGTAGCGAGGCCATTCGGAAAGCCGGTCAGGTCGATTCGAAACCTGCCTGACAAGGCTGGCCTTGCGGCAGGCGCAAGTACAAAGAATAAGCCGCAATCTAAGGAGGCACTGTGTCCGTATTACCCATTGATTCCATCCCCCGCTGCGCGGCGACTGCGCCACCGAGCGCGGTTGCGACCGTGCCGGCCTCGCCCTTTCGATCTCGATTGGTGGTCCGGCTGCAGAAATGCGGCGACGGTCATTATCGCGGAGCGCAATTGGCGATCGACGGATCCATCATTCTGGTCTCTTTCCTGACTGCCTGCGTCCTTCGGTACGCGGACGATTTTTCTCACGCCCATCTTCTCCAAATGGTTCTATGGGCCCCCGTTCTCATTGGCGTTCGCATGTTGTTCATTCACACTTCTGGCGTGCATCGGTTCCTGTGGAGATTCGTATGCCTTTCCGATGTCATTGCTATTGCCCGGTCGCTGGTGTGGGTCACAGCAGCGCTGCTTCTGCTGCGCTGGCTTTACCCTCCCAGCTATGCCTTCGCATATTGGCTGCGCCTTCCGTTGGGCATCGTGGTTCCCGAGTACCTGCTCAGCCTGGGCGGGCTTATCACTATCCGCAGCGTATGCCGCATCGCACAGGAGCGCAGCGATCGCGCGGTGCGCGACGTGCGCCGCAGCAGGAAACGTGTTCTGCTCTATGGAGCAGGCCGTGCGGGCGTGATGCTGGTTCACGAACTGGCCAGCCACGGCGGTCTTGGGGTGGTCGGCTTCATCGACGACGATCCGCACAAGCGCAGAAGCATCATCGCCGGCAAGCGTGTATTGGGTTCGGGCGCAAACCTGTCGACAATTGTGCGCCGCAACCAGATTGACGAGGTGATGATCAGCATTGCCACCCCACCGCCCGGAATGATCTCGCGGATTCTATCGCAATGTAACGCCATTCCAGTCAAGACCACGATTGTGCCCCCAGCCCAAGAGATCATCGCCGGGCGGGTGAGGATCAGCCGCGTGCGCGAGGTCCGAATTGAAGACCTGCTTGGGCGCACCAGCGCCGCAGCGGACGCGTGCCCGCCGCTGGTACACACCGCATACGAGGGCAAACAGGTGCTGGTGACCGGCGCCGGCGGATCGATCGGCAGCGAGTTGTGCCGTCAGTTGCTGCTGCTCAACCCGGATCAGCTCATCATGCTCGACAAGGATGAGAACTCGATCTACGACCTTGAGCAGGAGCTGCGCTTCTGCCATCCCAAATCAAGCATTGAATCGGTGATCGCAGACATCAAGATCGCCGAGCGCATTTCGTGGATATTCAAAGAGTATCGCCCCCAGGTAGTGGTTCATGCCGCCGCCCACAAACATGTGCCGCTGATGGAGAAACACCCCTGCGAAGCGGTGCTGAACAACGTGATGGGCATGAAGAACGTGCTGGAGGCCTGCCGCGATACAGGAGTCGAGCGGCTTGTGTTCATCTCCAGCGATAAGGCCGTAAACCCGGCCAACGTGATGGGCGCGACCAAGCGCATTGGGGAAAAGCTTTTGCAGCACTATACATCCGGCAGCCTCACAAAAGCGGCATCGGTACGCTTCGGCAACGTAATGGGAAGCCGCGGAAGCGTGATCCCGCTCTTTAAGCGCCAGATCGAACAGGGCGGCCCGGTCACAGTCACTCATCCCGACATTGTGCGCTTCTTTATGACAATTCCGGAGGCGGTGCAACTGGTGTTGTGCGCAGGCAGTTTGGCGAACTGCAATGAGATTTTCGTACTTGACATGGGCAACCCTCGCCGCGTTCTTGACCTTGCTCGGGAAATGATTGAACTGGCCGGCTTCCAGCCCGACCGAGATATTCCCATCCAGATCATCGGTCTTCGTCCCGGTGAAAAGATGGAGGAAGAACTAGCCTGCGGCGGAGAATCGCTCAATCAGACGCGTTTTGAGAAGATTTCCGAGATTGCCTGCACTCCGTTGGAGGAAGTGGATTTTCGGAGCAGACTCGATACGCTCATCGATGCGGCACGCAACGGCAACCGCGATGCGTTGATTGGAATTCTGATGGCAATGGAGCTCGGTTATCAGCCCGCACAGAGACCGATCCCGCCGGTTGATGACCGTGATGAAATGGCATTGGCCTCTTAGCAAATCCCAGGAGGACGGCGATCTTTTCTGCGCGTCCACTGCTCTAACGGAATCACTTTGTAGGCGCGCTATGGATTAATGAACTTCTTTTCTCCCGCTTTCATGCTTTATCGAGCTCGCGTGCAAGCAGATCATCGACAGGAGGATTTCGCATGCCTGAGATTGTCGAAAAGTCAGAGTGCAAAGCGATCGCGGAGCCGCAGCAGACGCTCACCTTCACTGTCCACCCGGAGCCGGCATTGCCGGAAACGGAATTACATTGCCGCCAACCAAAGGGCGCTTTGCAGTCACGCAAAGCTGGCCTTTCGTTGTTGACTCCGGAAGAAATTCCACAATGGGACGCGCTGGTCGAACACTCGCCGCAATGTTCCGTCTTCTTGAAATCGTGGTGGTTAAGAGCGGCGTGCAGCCAGGTGCGGATTTTGGGATATTTCGAATCGGGGCAGCTCGTTGCCGGAATTCCG
Source organism: Acidobacteriaceae bacterium (assembly GCA_030049955.1). Next base: position 5,133 of record JASIJX010000295.1, on the reverse strand, counting down.
CTGCATTACGAGCGCAGACTCGGCATGCGTATTTGCGGCATGCCCAAGCTGACAGCCACGTTGGGCATGGCGATCGCTCCATCGCCGGGGAAAAAAGCGAACCAGGAAGCGCGCGAGAATAAAATTTCAGGCTTGTTCGCGGATTGGCTTTCGCGTGAGCCCGTTTTTATGCAATCATTCCATTCCGCTTGCCAGAACTGGCTCCCTTTCTATTGGAGTGGATACAGTCAGACCACGCACTATACCTACGTACTCGACGATCTCCCCATGCTCGATCGCATTTGGAAGAACATGGATGGGGAACGGCGAACCAACATTCGCAAAGCGCGGCGCTTGGGCTTGACGGTGAGAGAGTGTGGTCCCGAAGTTGTGTTTGAGGCGGCGTGTGGAAGCTTTCAGCGCCAGCAGCGCAACTGCCCCTACTCCTTGCAGTATCTTTGCCGGCTCTATGAAGCCGCACGCGGGCATGAGGCCGGCGTGTGTATGGCAGCCATAGACGGCAACGGAAAGGTTCACGCCGCCGAGCTGTTTGTATGGGACGCGCAGCGCGGTTACTGGCTAGCAGGTGGCCATGACACCGAACAAGGCTCGAGCGGAGGAGCGGTGCTTCTGGTCTGGAGCCTTATCGAGTTTGCCGCACAGCGCACAGCGGTTTTCGACTTTGAGGGGTCGATGCACAAGCCGATTGAGACTTCCTTCCGATCCTTCGGCGCACGGCGGGTCGCGTACAACCGCATCGCGCGCATGCCACGCTGGTTGAGAATGGGATTGTGCGCCGCCGGACGCTGGCATCCTTAGCAGAATCGCGCAAAGGCGCAACGGATCTGCCGCTGCGCCCTTTAATTGCAATGCTGCCGGCCAAGGGGCTTGCAGTCTGGATGCGGCGATCTAGTGTAAGGCCTGGGCAATTCTGCATAGCAGAGATTGCCCAGGAAGTGGCACTTAGATCAACAGCGAGGCACAGGCCGAGGTTGAGACCCGCTGTGCCGGTCGCTACTGCGCGGCAGCGGCTTCGTACTGATATGCTCCAATATCGACCGGACTGCCTTGCGGTCGCGCATTGCCATCAAAATCGGTGGTTGGAGCACCAGTCGATGTGCCCGCGTTCAGAGCCGGACTGGTGGACAGCAAATGGTAGTTGCCCGTCGAAGTGCCGGTATAGTTCACAAATTGCGGATTAGAAGTCACTGTTCCAGTGTCAGTGTCTCCGTTCTGTAGAACCATCCCGCCGCCGCCGTTGTTATACACTAAGTTGTTCTCGAAGGTATTGTGTCCGGTATAACCTTGCTCCGATATTCCACCATTTTCACCACCAGATGCGTTTCCATTGTCCATTACGATGTTGTTAGCAACGGTAATATCGTCAACATTTACGCCGCTGGTATCAGTACCTAATACGATTCCACCTGTAGCATTTGCGAAAATTGTGTTGTTAAAGATTGCAAGGTTAGCGGGGTTGTGCCACATCTGAATACCAAAGCCCGCGTTGTTGAAGCTAATGTTGTTGTATGCGTAACCACCTACATTGTTAAAGTAGATGCCGTGTACGTAGTCGCAGGCTGCAGGATAGGGACCAATATTATGAACGTAATTACCTACTACTTCATTATTCGTACCAGTTGGCGTAATCCCCGCGCCGCCATAATCGTTGCAAGTTTCGGTTAATACATCATGCACGGAATTACCTTCGATCAACGTTGCATTGCCTTGGGTGTAGATGCCATTGGTACATGAACCGTATGGGCAGACAAGACCGGCTGGCTCACTAACATCGAAACCACTTATAGCTACGTAGTCTCCATTATTGTCCCAGACATCATTATTAGTTCCCACCAGTTGGGCACAGGTGTTGAGATTTCCCTGATTGGCAGCAACCTGAGCGCAGTTCACATTCTGGCTGAAGTCAGCCGTCGTCGCCTGATAGGTGATATAAGCCGAAGACGTGCCCGACGAATTGGTCGTGAACGATCCGGTATAGACGCCCGCTGCAACATACACTGTCGCGCCCGCCTTCACCTGGGTAGAGGCGTAAGCGATGGTCGCCCAAGGGTTGCTCATGGATCCGTCCCCGGTCGAGTCGCTTCCAGTAGTGGATACATAGTAGCCGTTGGTTTGGCCGGATCCGCTTCCTGATGAGCTGCCGCTGCTTCCCGTTGAACCGCTGCCGCTTCCCGTTGAGCCGCTGCCGCTGCTTCCCGATGAGCCGCCGCTGCTTCCCGTTGAGCCGCCGCTGCTTCCCGATGAACCGCTGCCACTTCCCGTTGAGCCGCTACCGCTGCTTCCCGATGAACCGCTGCCGCTTCCCGTTGAGCTGCCGCTGCTTCCGGTTGAGCCGCTGCTGCTTCCGGTTGAGCTGCTGCTTCCCGTTGATGTGCTTGTGGTTGAATTAATTGGCTGCTGACAACCGCTCAACGCGAGCGCGCATGCAACGGCCCATGCCGCTATCGGCACGCCGAGACGCCTGAATCCCATGCAGTGATACTCCTCGTCGATATAGGCTCACTGCATCGATCACCGCCTAGGCCGGGGGAGGCTCCGACTTGCGGAAGGAAAAAGCCTTCAGCGATTCGGAGCGGCAGACGATCAGGGGTCCTAAAGGCATTATCGCCGTACTCTGGGAAGTCGAAAATCCCTCATAGGTGGAATCCCGCCCAGTGAGTTCACCCACTATGGGCCGACCACCGATGATTGGACGTGCTTACACTTCACGTAGCAGATCGAAGTTCGCACTGCCGCAGTGGATCGTTTGACTAGCTTAAGCTGGCGTGCATTGTCGTGATAAATGCTTCACCGTACGAAAATTTCGGACATTTGCGATGGCCCGCTTATTTGTTCCGGAAGAATCGGTTTTTATTCAACGAACAGGTCGGATGGTGGCGGAAAACGGGATCGAACCGTCGACCTCGGGATTATGAAGGGAAATCCGCTCCAACCTGGAACGATTCCAACTCAAGAAGTTCTGAGAAATCAAGGAGATTTCTGCTGAGAATCAGGCTCTCTTCTCCATGCGATCCAGAAAGGATCGACGTTCACCGTGCACTTTTGCGCGAATTGGGAACAAGTTGGCGTGCTGCTCGCGATGGGGGCTTCCGCCAAAGCGAACAGCGTGCCACTGTACATCCTTCGAGCTAACCGGCACGAGGCTGTCACGCCGGGTGCAAAGCGACAATTCTAAGGTGTGTAGAGCTCAGTGCTGCTGAGGATCGTGAAGCCAGTGCTAAAGGTGCGATCTGGGCCGCCAGCAACCAGCACCTTGCGGTTAAGAGGGAGCGTAGAAGTGTGGTCGATGCGACGCTGATTCATGCTGCCGGTCACGGACCAACGAGTTGGTGGAAGTTGTGCAGAGGAAACGAATAACTGGGTGGACGCAGACGGGCCGACGCCGACTCAGTCTGTAGCCGATCCCATGGCGGCAAGAGACTCCTTCACTGTAGGGTTGCCTCCAGCGGCGACGTCCTGACTGCGCCTCTGATGGAAACGGGACAGAATCGAGTTGGCGTTAGCTAATGCGGCGATGCGCTCGACATAAGCGGCAAGGTTGGCTCCGGGCAAAGCACAAATAAGGAGATCGGACGTGAACGCGTCGACATATGCGCGAGCGCCACAGCAGCCGAGGCTGAGCGCCGCCATACCCGTGTTGGCCACCTGCGGAATCACTGCGCAGGCGGGGCGACCCAGAGCAGGAAGGTTCCGGCGTTCCACCTGCTGCACAGCTTCGCTGATGATCAAAGCCTGGCTGGCATCCGCGAACAGCAGAACGACCTCCGGAGGAAGCGGCGACTGCGCCAGCGGAGCATAAACGATGTGCCTTGGACGTCGGCCGAGAACCGGGATCAGCGGCAAATCCTCGGCCGTGACGTAGCCGAGGCTGCCAAAGACGCCGAGACAGTCCTGCAAGTCAGTCTGTTGCGCCGCCGACAATTCGAGGTTGTGGGTGTAACTGCCGACGGCGCAGAGGGCGTGGTCGGCCGGTGAGGTGGCAAACGGACCCGCGGCAGCCTCTCGCCAGAAGCTGCATCCCGCAGGTGCGCGGCCATCGTGTACGGGTACCGAGGCAGGAACCGAGTCGGGGAAGCAGACCGCTACCGGGAGCTGCGCAAGCCGGAGGGTGCGCGAAAGAGTCTCTGCAAGCTGGGAGTACGACTGTTCCATGCGAGGAATTCCTTTTGGGCAATTTGGGGTTCAAGGAGATTGCAGTTGCCGTGAGCGGGGCACTCGCCTCAGAGTGCGTCCTATGGTGCGGCTGCCGCGTGCGTTTCCAACCGGAAGATCGGAAAATTCCTGTGTGGCGATTCAGCCCCGTTTGTCATCAGCGGTAAAGCCGAGTTCACCAATCGTCGAGCGAAGTGCAGCTTCGTTCACGAGGCCGGGATAGTATTGGATCGTGACCATTCCTTGCGGATAAGTGGCGTTTGCGGCGACGACGCCTTTCTCCCGGCGGAGCAGCGTTTCAAGGCCAACAGCGCAGGTTACGCAAGTGAATCCGCGGACGTGCCAGGTGACCGTCTTAATATCTTTCAGGTCCAGGGCGCTGGAATTCGAATCGCTGCGCAGCGCTTCAACAGCGCCGAACGACGCGACGCCGGTGGCTCCGGCGAGTGTGGCTAGCTTGATAAATTGCCGGCGAATCATGACCGCTTCTCCTGACAGCAAGTAGGGTTATTTGGCGACGGCGTCGCCAGGTTCGTATTTCCACGAAGTCTCAATGGTTGCATGATCAGCAAACTGCAGGTCGGTATAGGCACTGAACGGAATCTTCTCTTTCAGCAACCCGGTCTGTATCATCAGATCGCGCACCTCATCGAAGTCGTCCTTCTGCGGCTCCAGCAGGTTATAGCGGATGCGCGACATCGGCTTGGTCAGCGCCCATCGCAGCAACTCCGGCTTCTGGTGGTAGTAATAAAGTCCCACGAAATCTGCGGCGTCGACGCGATGGGGCCGGCTCTGGTCGAGCCACAGGCCCGAGCGCGCAATGCCGTCCACCAGCACCTGTACTACTTCAGGGCGGCCCTGAATCAAATCTTCGCGGGCCACGAGAATGCACGACATGTAGTTGGGCCAGTATTTGTCCGCGTAAAACAGAATGCGGCCGTATCCTCCCATTTCCGCCTGCGAGGGGAACGGCTCGCCCAT
>JASIJX010000294.1 GCA_030049955.1 Acidobacteriaceae bacterium | reverse complement strand
TCGTCCGGCAATACTTCCACGATGAGAATCCCATTGGCAAGCACCTGCACGTTCCGGCACATTTTCACCCGGGAATGCCCAGCGAGGTCGACTACGAAATCGTGGGCGTGGTCGGCGACACCTTATACCAGGTGGGCAAAGATCCGAGCGCCGCCATGTACTTCCCCATCCTGGAAGGAAGCACCGGAGGCGCTAATTTCCAGATGCTCGCCGTTCGCACAGAGACAAAGCCATTGCAATTCTCGGTGCCGGTCGAAAAGCAGATTGCGTCACTCGATCTCGAGCTCCCGGTTTCCGCGGTGCGCACCTTGGATCAGGTGATCGGCGAGTCACTGGTGAGTACCAGTTTGAGCGCAAGTCTCGTTCTTGCGTTCGCGATTCTATCGCTGCTTCTCGCTTCGGTGGGACTGTACGGCGTGCTGTCGTTCCTCGCGACGCAACGGACATCGGAACTGGGCATTCGCATGGCGCTTGGAGCGCAACGAAATAGAATTTTGCGGTTGATGTTGACCGATGGTTTGCGGCCGGCGCTGTTTGGGCTTGGTCTTGGCCTGGTGGCAAGCGTTGCGGTAACTCGCATCTTCAGGTCGCTGCTCTTCGGAACGCAGCCTCTCGATCCTGTCGTTCTCTCCGGCGTGATTGCCACGCTGTTGGCGGTCGCAGTTCTGGCCTGCCTCGCTCCCGCATGGCGCGCTTCCCGGCTGGATCCGATGCAAGCACTCCGAACCGATTAGCACCGACTAAACGGCAATTCGCGCATAATCGCCAAAGCACTCATTAAACCGGACACTATGCGGTGAGCGAATCAAGGAGCAACCGCCGATCCTTCGGCTACGCCTCAGGATGACTAGCTGATGGATGCGGTCGTGAGATTACTTCTTCGAGGCGAGCTGCCTGAGTCATCAGATAGTTCTGTTCCGGAAGGCTGGTTGTTCCGGCGGCGGCCGTTCGATAGAGCCGGACTGCTTGCGCGAAGTCTCCGAGCCTCTCGAAGAGATGGGCGCGCACGGCATGAAGCCGATAATGCTCTCGCAGCCGGTCATCGCCGTCCAGCGCTTTCAGCCGCTCCAGTCCGCTTGCCGGCCCGTGCACCATGGCGAAGGCAATGGCGTGATTGAGCGTCACCATTTGGCCTGGCGCAACGCGCTGCAGCAGCTCGTACAGCACAAGGATCTGCGGCCAGTCTGTGTCCTCAGCCCGCATTGCCTCGTCATGAACGGCGGCAATCGCCGCCTGCAGCTGGTAGAGTCCCACGGCTCCTTTTGAGAAAGCGCGCGTCAGCAGGGCCGTGCCTTCGGCAATTTCTTCCCGGTCCCACAGACTCCGGTTCTGCTTGTCGAGCGGAATAAGTTCGCCCTCCGACCCGGTTCGCGCTATCCGCCGGGCATCGGTGAGGAGCATCAGCGCGAGAAGGCCGACGACCTCCGCGTCTTCGGGCAGCAGAGCCTGCGCGCTTCGCGTGAGCCGGATGGCCTCGTGCGCCAGATCCAGCCGCTGCAACCGCTCGCCGATGCTGCTTGCATATCCTTCGCTGAAGATCAGGTACAGCACATGGAGGACGATGCGAAGCCGTTCGCCGCGCTCCTCGGGTGTTGGTATGCGAAATGGAATTTGCGAGGTCCGGATGCTTGCCCGGATGCTTTGCTTGGCGCGGCTGATGCGCTGCGCCATGGTGGCCTCGGGAACGAGAAATGCATTGGCGATCTCCGCCGTAGTAAGGCCGCCCACGGCGCGCAGGGTGAGCGCGATTGCCGAGGAGGCGCTCAACGCGGGATGGCAGCACATGAAGAGCAGAATCAGCGTGTCATCTGGATTTATGGGGTCCATGGAATCCATGCCCGCCTCAATATCTTCCACCGGGTCGATGGACGGTTCTTCATCAGCGAATGTGGTTTCGCGTTCGCGGCGCGCCACTTCGCTGCGCACCATATCGGTCATCCGCCTGGATGCAACCCGGATCAGCCATGCGCGCGGGTTCTCCGGAATGCCGTCGTTTGGCCACTGCCGGAAGGCAGCGAGCATCGCTTCCTGCACCGCATCTTCAGCCGACGAGAAATCACGAAAACGGCGGGCGACGACGCCGAGCACCTGGGGCGCCAACTCGCGCAGCAAGTGCTCCGATGCGGCGTTCCACGGAGTTGTTTGTTCAGCTTCGGTCACAACATCTCCGGCGGTGGTGCACTCATAATTGGACGCACTTCAATCGCCATATTCAGCGGCGCTCCGCCGGGTCCTGGAGCCGCTGACACCCGGGCCGCAATTGCATATGCCTGCTCCGGGTTGTCGACATCGACGATCCAGAAGCCGGCAAGAAACTCCTTCGACTCGGGGAAAATGCCGTCCGTCGCCGGAACGCCGTCTTTCCCGGCCCGCACCAGTCGCGCCTGATTCGGAAACGAAAGGCCCTCGGCCTGCACCAGTTCGCCGGAGTCGCGCAGATCGCGATTCAGACTGTGCATGAAGGCGATGTGCGCCTGCAGGTCGGCCTTCGGCCAGGCCGGAACCCCGGCTCCGGCCCGCATAGTGTTCATCATCAACATGTATTTCATGGTTTTGTCCTCAGCTTTGTGATGGGGGCACGTCGCCGCTTTTTTCATGCTTCGGTTTAAGCGGCAGACTTACCTGGCGCCATCGCGAACCAGGAACTGCCGCACCTCGATCGGCACGTTTGTCGGGATGCCTCCCGGCCCAGGCGCAGCCGAAATCTTGCCCGCGATGGCGCAAGCGCGATCGTGCGTGGCGACATCGACGATCCAGTAGCCCAGCAGGAACTCCTTCGCCTCGGGGAAAACGCCATCCGTGACCGGAAGGCCGTTCTTCTCGCCGCGGACGACTTTGGCCTCTTTCGGTCCGGTCAGGGGCTGAGTGGCAACGAATTCGCCGGTCTCCTTCAACTCCTTCTCGATGCCGTGCAAAGTCTGCATGTGAGTAGCCCGGTCGCTTTGCGCCCATGTGTGATAACTGGCGACACCGGCTTCTGTGCCCGACATCAGCAGAATGTATTTCATGACAACTCCTCCGTTCCTGGTTGATTGACGCGGTTGAGGTTATCAAACCCAGCTTGCTGGCTTGAAATCGTATTGCGCGCTGAGGGCTTTCGTCGGCCTTAGTTCGGCGCGTTCATCCGGTAGTCGGAGCTGTCATCGCATTCTCGACATCTCCCACAAAAATATTTCTGCAAAAAATCCACGGGACCATGTCGAATTTCTCTCTGCTTGATCGACCTATGCGTGGAGGCTGGAAATGATGACCAGCGACATGGTGGTAGACGTCAGCCAGGATTGGCTTCAGGCCTGTTCCGTTCAGGAGCGCTTCATGCGGGGACCAGTTCGAAACTATTACAGCGTGGACTACAGCGCGAGCTGCCGACAAATGCGGGCGCTGGGCGGGGACTGCTACGACTTCTCATGCATGGGAGATGGCCGGATTACGATGCTTGTGGGCGATGCCTCTGGAAAGGGCTTGGCTGCCGCCCTGATGATGGCCAGCGTGCAGGCATCGCTGCGAACTGCGGCACTGTTCACAGGAGATAATTTGACCGCCTTGCTTGGCGTCGTGAACGGTCAGGCCTGCGGCACGTCGTCTGCCGACCGCTTTGCAACGCTTTTCTACGCTGTGCTGGATCAGGCGACGCGCACGCTGCGATACGTGAATGCAGGCCACAATGGGCCGATTGTCCTCCGCCGCGACGGCTCCATCGACTGTCTTGAGTCCAGCGGCGCCCCGGTGGGACTGTTTCCCGATGCAATTTGGCAGGAGCGGACCGTTCGGCTGCAGCCTGGCGATTGTGTCATCGCTTACACGGACGGCGTGACCGAGGTGTGCAGCCCGGCGGGCAAGGAGTGGGGAGTTGATGGCCTGATCGAGACTGCCATGCGGGCCGCTACTGGC
>JASIJX010000293.1 GCA_030049955.1 Acidobacteriaceae bacterium | reverse complement strand
CGGCGTAATCAGATCGCTGTAGAGGCCGAGTTCGGCGCAGGCTTGCACCTTGCTGCGCACGTAGATCTCAGACGCCGGAACATGGCCCACCAGCACGGCGGCAAGTCCCGGCTTCACGCCGCGTGATGCAAGCCGGCTGACCTCTTCCGCAACTTCCTTCTGGATCTCCGCAGCGATCTCAACGCCGTCGAGAATTCTGGCCATCCATCCCCCGTTTATTAGTCTCCAGGATTCATCGTATCGCGCCGCAAGCATTGGCCGTTGGCCGCAGCGGCGCGGGGTCATTCGACGTGCCGCGATCGAATGCGTGTCAGACGCGCCTCACGCCGCGCTGGAAATCGTCGCTCTTGCCGCCGGTTTTACTCTCCAGGCGCAGATCGCGGATGACGATTCCTTTATCGAGCGCCTTGGTCATGTCGTAGACGGTGAGCGCAGCGACAGAAGCTGCAGTGAGTGCTTCCATCTCGACGCCTGTTGGGCCAGTAGTTGCGGCGCCTGCGGTAATGCGCACGCCGCCCGAGACAATCACCGCCTGCACGTCAACGTAGGTGAGCGGCAGCGGATGGCACATCGGAATCAGCTCCCAGGTGCGCTTGGCCGCTTGGATGCCGGCGATGCGCGCCACCTGCAGCGGGTCGCCTTTGGGATTGGCCGGTAGCGCCGCGAGAACTTCGGAGGAAAGCTCGACGAAGGCCGAGGCCGTTGCGGTACGGCGCGTGGGCAGTTTTTCGGTTACGTCGACCATGCGGGCCTGGCCGATGTCGTCGAAATGCGAGAGCTGCGTTGGGTGCGAAAGCTGTTTTGACTTGGGCATACGGTTTCCTTCACGGTAGCAGGATGCGGACGGACGCACCGGTTTCGAGACGCTCGGCATTATCCGGAATGACGAGAAAGCAGTTGGAGCGGGCCAGCGCGGCAAGATCGCCGGAGCCGTGCCACGGAATCAGCGAAACCTCCGGCATTACGTTCGCCGCGCCGAAGGTGCACGCAGCCGGCAGAAAACGCATGAGACCGGGCCTGTGTGTCACCGCGCCGGCGAGTTGGGCGAGCGCGAAGCGCGGGCCATGATCGCGCCGGCCAGAGAGCGCGGCCAGCACGGGCGCTGCGAAAAGCAGAAACGTAACGGCGGAGGAGACAGGATTTCCCGGCAACCCAAAGCAGCACTTCGTGCAGTCTTGGTTTTGGACAAGAGCAGTGGCTGGCAGTTCACCGAAGACCGTTGGCTTGCCAGGCTGGATCTTGACGCCGGTGAAGTGGAAGGTTGAGCCAGCGCGCGCGAGCGCGGGCTCCACGAGGTCGAATTTGCCGGCCGAGACTCCGCCGGTGATGAGCAGAAGATCTGCGTCACGGGCTTGTGCGATGGAGGCGTCGAGGGCGTCGGCGATGTCGGCGGCGGCGGGCAGCAGCCATGGTTTGCCGCCGGCTGCTTCGACCAGCGCGGCGAGCATGGGACCGTTCGAGTTACGGATCTGCCCGGGGCCCGGTTCAGCTTCGACAGGGACAAGCTCGTCGCCTGTTGCGAGGATGGCGACGCGCGGCCGCGCAAAAACTTCAATCTCGGCGTATCCGCAGGAAGCGGCGAGCGCGATCTGGCCGGCATCGATCACTGCGCCGGGCGCGAGCAACTCCTGGCCGGCGCGGGCCTGCGCGCCCAGGGCAACGACATTTTCACCCGCAGAGACGGTGCGCGGCGGCAGAAGCCGGACGGTTCGGGGCTGACGGTCTTCCGCCGTCTCGACGTGCTCGATCATCATGACGGCATCGGCTCCGGCAGGAACCGCAGCGCCGGTCATGATTTCCCATGCAGAGCCGGGTGGTAGCGGACCGGCAGGTGGGTCGCCGGCGCGCGAAGCGCCGGCAATGGCCAGCGGCTCATGGCGCGAGGCTTCTTTCGCGCGGCAAGCGAAACCATCGCGGGTAGAGCGGGGAAACGGAGGCTGGTCGCGGTCGGCGACGAGTGGCCGGGCGAGGATGCGACCGCGCGACCGGGCCAAAGGCACGCTCTCAATGCGGCCGCACGGCGTCAACTGCGCGGCGTGCGCAGCGACCAGACGCGCAGCTTCCTCGTAGCTCAACAGCTCCGGGCTCATGGATTGGATTGTAGAGGGTTGCAGCGAGCAATCATTCGCGCCAAAAGGCGAAGGCGCCCGATTTCCCGGGCGCCTTCGTGTGCAGTTTATTCAGCCGGAGATTAGTGCTTGCCGGCCTTGTACGTAGAGCTGATCTTTTGGCCAGTGGACTGCAGAATGCCGGTGACTTCAGGCGCAAACTGACCGTTGGGAGCCAGTTGCAGGTACTTCTGGTAAGCTTCCGCGCAACCCGGCGGCAGCACGATCTCGTGTGTCTTGGGATCGACCGAGGCATTCTGCACAAGGGCATTACCCTTCAGGTAATACAGGATCGGGTCGTTGGGCGCGACCGCAATAGCCTTGTCGGCGGCTTGCGCCTGCGCTGTAGCATTGTGCTCCTGGAAGAAGATGATGGTTTCGTTCTTGAGATAAAGCGGAGCGCGGGTGGGATCTGCCTTGGCGGCGGCATCATAGGCGGTGTTGGCATCGTCCACTTTGCCGGTGCGGGCGTAGACTTCGCCGAGGCCGGCCTGTGCCAGCGCGATGATTTCTGTGCGCGGCTTCTTGGCAGCGGTCTCCAGATCGACGGCTTTCTTGTAGCTGGTGAGGGCGTCGTCGTACTTTTTGAGGCCGGACTGCGCGTAGCCTAGCTTGGTCCACAGCAGGGCTTCGTCGGGCTTGGCCGTCGTGTCCTTGGTCATCAGGCTTTCGATATCGGTGTACTTGGCCGTTTTGATTTCGTTGGCCTTGGCATCGACATCGGCTGTGCTGGCGCTCGCTCCGAGCTGCTGCTTCGCAGTCGTGCTGGCGTCGTCAATGTCCTTCTGGTCCTGCGCAACGACCTTCAGGTCGGCGTTCAGGTGCGCGATAACGGTGTTGGCCTGAAGGGCGGCGGAGTTTTCTTTCTTCAGCTCCTCAAGCTGCTTTCTCTGGTCCGGCGTCATCTTGGCCAGGTACTCGGCCCGGGACATGTCATCGTTCTGCTCGATGTCCTGGCCGGCGACAATCTTTACGTTCTTAACCTCATCAACCATCTGGCCCTTGGGCGTGTCGGTCTGGCGGTAAATGAGCGAGTAGTTGCCGGGAGCGGCCTCGCCGGTGAAGGTGCCGTCGCTGCCCACGTTGAAGTTGTATTTGAAGGTTGCGCCGCCGTCGGTGGAAAGGCTCACAGT
>JASIJX010000292.1 GCA_030049955.1 Acidobacteriaceae bacterium | reverse complement strand
TGGCCGAGGAAAACGCAGCTGCGGCCGGCGTCAGCGTTTTCCCCGGCTGGGAGTTTTTCATCCCGGTCGCAGGCGCGGAAAAATCTCTGCTTACGCTTCTGCCCCGCTGCGCGCTTTTCGTGGACGAGCCCGCCATGGTGCGCAACCAGATTGAGCGCTGGTGGAATAAGGTGGAGCAGCGCCATGAACGCTCCGGCGTTGGCGCGCTCATTCGGCCAGAAGACATTTATCTACGGCCTGAAGTCCTGCAAGCCGCGCTCCAGTCGCACTTCGGGCTTGATCTCGATCAGCTCGGCGCGGTCGATGTCATCGATGAAGACGCTACCCTCGGCGAGATTGAGATCCCCACGCGCCCCACGTTGCGCTTTCACGGCTCGATCCCTGCGCTCACTGAGCAGTTGCGCTCGCTCATGCAGATGGATACGCGCATCATCCTCGCAGCACCCAACCAGGGCGAAGTCGAGCGGCTTGCCACCGTCCTGCGTGAGTATCAGATTCCCTATCGCTTCGGCAGCCGCATTGCCCATCCCGGCGAAACCATACTCGAGGAAGCAAGCTACCTGGCCAGCGATCTGCGTGTACCTGTCATCGTCCGCTCGCCCATCGCTGCCGGCGTCAGCTTTGCCGAGTCTCCTCTTATCCTGTTCGGCGCCAATGATCTCTCCGACGAGGCCGACATCGCCGCGCGTCCTGCGCCCAAGCGCTCCAAAACCGCTGCCTTCGTCTCCGACTTCCGCGATCTCTCGATCGGCGACTTCGTCGTCCACGTTGAGCATGGCATTGCGCAGTACCAGGGCCTGAAGGAAATCGTGCAGGACGGCCTCTCGGTCGAATTCATGATCCTCGAATTCGCCGAACAGGCCAAGCTATACGTTCCGCTCACGCGCCTCGACCTGATCCAGAAATACCGCTCCACCGACTCCGGCCCCGCGCCCATCCTCAACAGGCTCGGCTCGCAGCAGTGGGCGAAGACCAAGCAGCGCGTGCGCAAGGCCATGCAGGACATGGCCGGCGAGTTGCTCAAGCTTTACGCCCAGCGCCACACCGCTGAAGGCACCGCCTTCGCACCGGACAACGAGTTCCAGCGCGAGTTCGAAGATGCTTTCGACTACAACGAAACCGACGATCAGCTCACCGCCATCAGCGCGATCAAGCAGGACATGGAGTCGCCCACGCCGATGGACAGGCTGCTGTGTGGCGACGTGGGCTATGGCAAAACAGAAGTGGCGATGCGCGCTGCCTTCAAAGCCGTGCAGGACGGCAAGCAGGTCGCGGTGCTCACGCCCACTACTGTGCTCAGCTTCCAGCACTTTGAAACCTTTAAGCGGCGCTTCTCCCAGTTCCCCATTCACGTCGAGATGATCTCGCGCTTCCGCACGGCGAAAGAACAAAAGGAGATCGTCGAGCGCGTTGAGACCGGCAAGGTCGATGTCCTCATCGGCACGCACCGCCTGCTGTCGAAAGACATCAAATTTCAGGATCTGGGCCTGCTCATCGTCGATGAGGAGCAGCGCTTCGGCGTTCGCCACAAGGAGCGGCTCAAGCAGATGCGCAAGGAGATCGACGTGCTCGCCATGAGCGCCACGCCCATTCCGCGCACGCTGCACATGTCGCTCGTCGGCCTGCGCGATATGAGCGTCATCGAAACGCCGCCCAAAGACCGCATGGCGATCCAGACCGTCGTTGCCAAATTCGACGAAAAGCTCATCCGCTCTGCCATTGAGCTTGAGCTCGAGCGCGGCGGTCAGATCTACTTCGTCCACAACCGCGTTGAGTCAATTTATGAAATCGCAGCGCGCATCCAGGAGCTGGTGCCAGCCGCGCGCGTCGTCGTCGGTCACGGACAAATGGGTGAGTCGGAGTTGGAGCGCGTGATGCTTGCCTTCATGCATCATGAATATGACGTGCTCGTGGCCACGACAATCATTGAAAACGGCCTGGACATTCCGCTCGCCAACACCATCCTCATCAACCGCGCAGACCGCCACGGCCTGAGCGAGCTCTACCAGCTCCGTGGCCGCGTGGGCCGGTCGAACCGGCGTGCCTATGCCTACCTGCTCATCCCGCAGGACACCGAGCTGACCGAGATCGCACGCCGGCGGCTTGCCGCGCTCAAGGAGTTCAGCGATCTGGGCGCAGGATTCAAGATCGCCGCGCTCGACCTCGAGTTGCGCGGCGCCGGCAACATGCTCGGCGGAGAGCAGAGCGGCCACATCGAGGCTGTTGGTTTCGAGCTGTACACCTCGATGCTTGAGGCAGCGGTGAAGGAAATGAAGGGCGAAGCCGCTGAAGAGCGCCCGGCCACGCAGCTCAATCTCGGCATCGCCCTGCGCATCGACGAGAGCTACGTGCCGGAGGAAAACCAGCGCCTGCGCCTTTACAAGAAGATCGCCGGAGCCAACAGCGAAGCCGCTGTCAACGAAGTCCGCGCGGAGATGGAAGACCGCTATGGCGCGCCGCCCGACGCCACCGTCTACCTGCTCGAAGCAGCGATGCTGCGCCTCGAATGCGAACGCCTGGGCATCGCGCAGATCGACCGCAAGCGCGCCGAGTTGCAGATTCGCTTTGCAGAAAATGCACCGATCGATCCTCAGCAACTCATGCGCCTGATCGCGCGCAACGCCAAGCGCGGCGCGCAGTTCACGCCGCAGGGCGTGCTCAAATTTCCGCTCGCCGCCACGCGCCCCGACGAAGTGCTGCTCGAAATTCGTGAATTGCTTGGGAATCTAGCGCCTTCTCCAGTGAACGCCTGATACAGTAAGGCAGGAATACGGCGAGGACCGATGAAGACGCTCATAGCCCTTACTGCGATTGGAGTATCTATGGCAGCAGCAAGTCCCCTCTCTGCCGCGACACCCGACTGGAAGCAGCAGTTCGCAAAGGTTTCCGACGAGTATTTTGACCAGGTGTATTTTCGCTATGCGCCGAGCGCCGGCACTATGGCGGGCTTCCATCAGTACGATGGCCAGCTTGAAGACTATTCGCGCCAGGCAATCGACGCTCAGATCGCCGCGCTGCACGAGTTCGAACGGCGCATTGAAGCCATTGAGCCTGACAGTTCCCGCGAAAACTTCGTTCCACGCAGCGACCGAGAAATCGTCCTGGCCAATATCCGTTCGCAACTGCTTACGCTAGAAACTATCCGGCCCTGGCAAAAGAATGCCGATAATTACTCAAGCGCCTGCGCCAACGGCGTGTTTGTTCTGATGGAGCGTGATTTCGCGCCGGTTGACGACCGCCTGCGGTCACTCATCGCCCGCGAAAAACAGATGCCGGCGCAGCTCGCTGCGGCACGCGTCAATCTCCAGGACCCGCCGCGCGTCTTCACTGAAATCGCAATCGAGCAACTGCCCGACATCATCACTTTCTTTCAGCACGATGTACCGGAAGCCTTTGCCGCAGCCAAAGATCCCGCGCTGAAATCGGAGTTCGCACAAACCAACGCCGCCGTCATCAGTTCTTTGCAGGGCTACCAACACTGGCTCGAAACTGATCTGCTGCCGCGGTCCAATGGCGACTTTCGGATCGGCGCTGACGCCTTCCGCAAAAAGCTCGAATACGATGAAATGGTCGATATTCCCCTCGACAAGCTTCTCGAAATCGGCTGGGGCGATCTGCGCAAGAACCAGGAGCAGTTCAAGACCGTTGCCGCACAGCTCGAACCGGGCAAGGACCCGCGCCGCGTCCTGCTCGAGCTTGACGAGGATCACCCTGCTCCCGATCAGCTCCTGAATGCTTTCAGCTCCACTTTTAACGGCCTCATCGATTTCATTCGAGCCAATCACATCGTTACTATTCCCTCGAACGTGCAGCCGATTCTCGAAGAGACGCCGCCCTTCATGCGCGCCACCACCACCGCCAGCATGGACACGCCCGGTCCCTACGAAACCCACGCCACTGAAGCGTATTTCAACGTCACGCTACCCGATCCCGGGATGACACCTGCCGAGGTCGAGGGCTACATGCACTCGTTCAACATCGGCACAATCATCTCGACCGCCGTGCATGAGGCGTATCCAGGCCACTACGTGCAATTCCTGTGGCTGCCGCAGGCGCCAAGCAAGGTGCGCAAGCTGCTTGGAGCTAATACAGATATCGAAGGCTGGGCACACTATTGTGAGCAGATGATGCTCGACGAGGGCTACGGGCGGCCGGGTGTGGGAGCCAAAGATGAGCGCGAGTCGAAGCTGCTGCGTCTCGGACAGTTACAGGATGCGCTGCTGCGCAATGCCCGCTTCATCGTCGGGATTGAGATGCACACCGGCAATATGACTATGGAACAAGCCGAGGAGTTCTTCCAGAAGGAAGGCTACCAGTCGAAAGAAGTCGCCGAGGTCGAAACCAAACGCGGCGCTGGCGATCCGACATACCTTTACTACACGCTCGGCAAGCTCCAGATCATGAAGCTGCGTGCGGACGTCGAAAAGCGCGAGGGTGCGGCTTTCTCGCTTGAGAAATTTCACGACGATTTTCTGCGCCAGGGTTTTCCGCCGGTCAAAATCGTGCGTGAGGCCATGCTCGGCGACAATTCGCCCACGCTCTAGAAAGCGTACAATTTTTACGTTCCGCGCATCATACTTAGGACGCGCCCGATATCCCGTTGAGGCGTGCGCTTCTGCAGTCAAATCAGGAGAACGAATGAGCAATCGCGTACGGAAGGCAGTCTTCCCCGCCGGGGGTTTGGGCACGCGCTTCCTGCCTGCCACCAAAGTCATCGCCAAGGAGATGCTGGCACTGGTCGACAAGCCGATCATCCAGTATGGCGTGGAAGAGGCTCTCGCTTCGGGTATCGAGCACATCATCATCGTCACCGGCCGCGGCAAAAGCGCGATGGAAGACCACTTCGACATCAGCTTCGAGCTCGACGCCACGCTCGAGCGCCGCGGCAAGCACGAGTTGCTGAAACTCTCGCGCGAGGTCGCCAACATGGCCCGCGTCAGCTATGTCCGCCAGAAGGAACCGCTCGGCCTCGGCCACGCAGTCCTTTGCGCGAAGGACCTGGTCGGCGATGAACCGTTCGCGGTCATTCTTCCCGACGACGTAATCGACGCAAACCCGCCCTGCCTCAAGCAGATGATCGACGTGTTCAACGAAAAGAACGGGTCGGTGCTCGCCACCATGACCATCGACGGGCCGGCCATCAGCGCATACGGCGTGCTTGCTGGCGCGCAGGACAAGCAGAATCCGCGCATCTACAACTGCACTGGGATGGTGGAGAAGCCAAAGCTGGAAGACGCGCCCTCGAACCAGGCCATCATCGGCCGTTATGTTCTGACGCCGCGCGTCTTTGCTCTTCTCGAACAGACCAAGCCCGGCGCCGGCGGCGAAATTCAACTTACGGACGGCATCAAAGCTCTGCT
>JASIJX010000291.1 GCA_030049955.1 Acidobacteriaceae bacterium | reverse complement strand
CCCTTGCCGCATATCACTGGCCGGGCAACGTGCGCGAGCTAAAAAACGTAATCGAGCGCGTGCTCATTCTCAATCCGCGCGTCATGCGCATCGAGCGCAAGCATCTGCCGCCGCTCACTCAAAAAAGCGGCGCGCGCCCGGTCGGCGAGTTCGCCAGCCTCCAGCAGGCCCGCGATGCCTACGAACGCGAATACATCCTCAAGAAGATCGAGGAAGCGCGCAACAACATCAGCCACGCCGCCGAACTTTTGGGACTGGAGCGCAGCCATCTCTACCGCAAGATGAAGGCGCTGGATATCAGCATTCGGGAGTAATAGGCGTTATTGCCTTGAATCCACCGGCGCCAGAATCGGCGTGAGCGAGCCGGGATTGTCGCCCTTCGTCGGGTCCACACGGAAATCCCATACCGTCGGGCTGATGTCCTCGGGCGAGAGAATCTCAACCAGCGCATATTCGCCAATCTCGAGCGGTTGGGCCGGCTTGAGCATCAGCCAGTGCTTGCCGGTCATCACCGTCACTTTGGCGGGAATCACGTTTTCATCCTGCGTTACGGTGCCGTCGCGCTTCAGGTGCACTGCGCCCACAATGCGCACGGCGTTGCGCTCATCCACGCGGACAATCGCGAAGCCGGACTGCGCCGAGTGCGCGCCATGCTCATTGTTCGCAGCCTTGGCCGTGGAAGTATTCACGGTGATGGCGTGCGAAAGCATCTCCTGGTTGTCGTCGGCCGCAGCCAGCGAAAGATAGATCGCCGGATCGTTCACGTGCAGGTGTATCCGCGCGTGTGCGCCTTCGAGTTCCAGGTTCGCCGTCTGGCCGGCCATCGGGTTCAACACGCCCAACCCATGGTTGCCACGCGCCCGCATGCTCATGTCGCTTGATGGCAGCTCCACCAACTCCGGCGTGCCGTGGAAGGTGTCGAGCACAAAAACGCCATCTTCATCGGGCAAATCCAAACCGGGCGCTACAGTAGGCATGCGCGCCTTTTCCTCGTCCCGCGCCTCGGTTTCCTCTTTGTCCACGTCTTCGGCTTCTTTCATAGCTGGCGAAATGGCCTCGCCGTCGGGTGTCTCGTGGTCGCGCTCCCACTTGCGCGTTGCGTCCCAGTCCACCAGATCGGCCGGCAGCTCTTCCCAATCCGAGCGCTCCTGCGAATAGTACTTCACGCGGTCACCCACAATTTTGTACTCGCGCACGATCTGATAGCTGCCGTCTTTAAGGATGAGCCGGTGGTTATGTTGCAGGCCCGGTAAATCAGGATTCAGGGGCAGCGGCTTGCCGGTCTGCTGCGGAATGGTGTCTCCGGATTGCGAACCAGATTGCTGCGCGGCAGGTTGCTGCTGTCCGCTTTGCCCGGACTGCGCCGCAGCTTTGGCTGGCGCGGAGGCCGCTCCCAGAATGACAATCAGGGAAAATGCCGCACCGGCCGGCAGATAGCGCCGAAGTTGGTTCTTTTCAGCCATAGCACCACTCATTAGACTCGCACGCCCCCACGAGGGTTGGCGCATGAGGAAGCTAAATTCTGCTCCCAGTGCAACTTTCCCGCTCGCTGAAACGTCCATCTACGACAGGGCTGTATAGTACGAGGTAAAGAGCCGGCCATCACTCTTGAGTATTCATTGAGTTTCTCTGGGACAAATCTCCGTCGCGGGCGCAAGTCCCGAGCCATTCCCGTCATCGGGATCGTGTGCCTTGTCCTGGTGGCGATGCTGGCCGTGGTTCAGGTGGTGCACTTCCACCAGAACGCCAGCGACGCCGACCACTGCGTGCTGTGCGTGGCCATGCACTCGGTGGTCCCAGTGGCCCAGGCCGCTGCAATTATCGTGCTGGTGCAACTAGGCATCTCCGCGCCGGATGCAAAGGCGCGAGCGATAGCGCGCTACTGGCACCCGCAGTTATTTATCAGACCACCTCCTCGAAGCCGCTGAGGCATTCTTCTTCCGATCCAGCACTGTCTGCTGCTGCTCTAATCTCCGGGATTAAATCATAGGTCCAAACCGCAGGCAGCCATGCCGGATCGATGGGTTGCCACCCCAGGAATGCGCCGCGCGGGCTTTGCCGTTGTGCCGCGCACCCTGCACACATCAATGCCGCCGGGACCCGAAACACTTCCGCGCCGGCGGCCTGGTCGAACCATTCAGCCGTTCGATTGAGGAGATTGCTCCATGACGTTTCAACGCAGCGCCCTGGCGCGCGTTCTCTCGGTACTTGCCCTGACTATATGGGCCATCGCCGCGCCGGCGCAGACCGGCAATGCCGGCGCACTGCACGGCACCGTTGCCGATCCCTCCGGCGCCGTGATTTCTGGTGCAGCTGTGCACCTCTTCAACAAGGCCAGTGGCTTTGACCGCACCACCACCACCGACGCTTCCGGCCAGTACAGTTTTTCGAATGTTCCCTTCAATCCCTACCGCATCGAGACGACGGCCAAGGGCTTTGCCCCGCTAACCCAGAACACGGAAGTGAACTCGGCCGTGGGAACCGTGCTGAACCTGGTGATGCAGATTGCCGGCGCAAACCAGACCGTCATGGTTGAGTCGGAGGGGCCGCTGGTTGAAGACACTTCTACCTACCATACCGACGTTGACCGCGACCTGTTCAACAAGGTACCGCTTGAAAGCGTCTCCTCCGGCCTCAGCTCGCTGGTGACACAAACCACCCCCGGTGTCGCCGCCGACTCTAACGGCCTCTTCCACGGCCTCGGCGATCACGCTTCGAACTCGTTTTCCATCGACGGCCAACCAATCACCGACCAGCAAAGCAAAGTCTTCTCCAACCAGTTGCCCACCAACGCAGTGCAGTCGCTCGAAGTGATTGAAGGCGCGCCGCCGGCGCAGTACGGGGACAAGACCAGCCTGGTCATCGTCGCCACCACGCGCTCCGGCCAGGGAATCACCACGCCCACCGGCAGCGTCTATGGTTCGTACGGTTCTTTTGGAACTGCTACTGCCGGCTACGACCTGTCCTACGGCGGCACGAACTGGGGCAACTTTCTGGAGATGGACGGCCTCAACACCGGCCGCTTTCTCGATCCGCCGGAGTTTACCGTAATACACGCTAAGGGTAACGAGCAAAACCTCTTTGACCGCATCGATTACACGCTCACGCCCGCCGACTCAATCCACCTGAATCTGAACTTCAGCCGTTCCTGGTTCCAGACCCCCAACGCCTTCGACAACCTCAACGTGCAGAACGTGCTGAGTGGCGGCACATCGGCCGCGCCGGTCATCGGCAACGTGGGCGACACCGATCAACGCTCGCAGATCAAGACCTACAACGTTGCGCCCACCTACACCCGCATCATCAGCCAGAACAGCGTGCTCAACTTCAACGTCTACACCCGGCGCGACGAGTACAACTACTTCCCCAGCCCGAATCCGCTGGCCGATCTCGGTCCTGCCAATCTGCAGACGTCGTCGATTTCGCAGTACCGCACGCTGATGAACACCGGCGGTCACGCCGACTATACCTGGGTGCGCGGCCATCACAATCTGCTTGCCGGCGCGGAATACAATTCCACCTTCCTGCGCGAGCACGACGACCTGGGCGTTGTGTCCCCCACTTACAACTCGCCATGTGTCAACGCAGTCACTGGTGTTTCGCTGCCCGGCTACGCAACACCCTCTCAATGCAACGGCTTCACCAGTATTGCCAACGCCAACTATCTGCCCGTGCTCGCGCCCTATGACCTGACCCGCGGCGGCGTCAATTATTTGTGGTTCGGTCATGCCGACATCAAAGAGCTCTCCATGTACATCGAAGACCAGATCAAGCTGGGCCGCTGGAACCTGAACCTTGGCATTCGTGGCGACAAGTACAATGGCCTGTCCGCAGCCAGCCAGGCGGAGCCGCGGCTGGGCGTGGCGTACAACGTCAAGCCCACCGGAACGGTGCT
>JASIJX010000290.1 GCA_030049955.1 Acidobacteriaceae bacterium | reverse complement strand
GGTGAACGGCGGTTGGCCGGTGAGCATCTCGTAGAGCATTGCTCCCAGGGCGTAGATATCGCTGCGCTGGTCGCCACGCTGGCCCTTCACCTGTTCGGGCGCAATGTAATCGGGCGTGCCGAGCGCCGGCGACAGCTCGGTGTGCGTGATGCGGCGCGCGTCCTCTTTCATGGCGATGCCAAAATCAATAATCTTGATGCGGCCGTCAATACCGGCGACGTCTGGACCCACCATGATGTTTTCGGGCTTAAGGTCGCGATGCACCACGCCGTGCTTGTGCATAGCGTCGAGCGCATCGCATATCTGAAGCGTGAGAGCGACGGCGCGGTCGACAGGCAGGCGCTGCTGTTCATTCAGGAGCGTGCGCAAGAGACGGCCTTCGACCCATTCCAGCACCATATAGCGGCGACTGCGGTTTTCGCCGGCAAAGGCCTTTACGATGCCCGGATGATCGAGTTCCTGGCCGATCTCCTGCTCACGGCGGAAGCGCTCGACGAGCACAGGGTCCGACTCCATCTCCGGATGCGGAACTTTAACGGCGACGGTGAGGCCGGTGCCAAGATCGGTGGCGCGGTAGAGCGTGGCCATGCCGCTGCGGGCGACCACGGCGTCGAGCCGGTAACGGTCGAGCATGGCGCCGGGCTCGAGGGAAGTCACGGTCATAACCGCATTACTCACGATTGCGATTGTTGCACGGGAGACGTAAGAAAACTGCAAGGATGGACCGCCGGAGCTGACTTGCCGGGGTCTACTGGATTCGCCGGCCGCGGAAGACCGTTACCTGCGAACCCACGGCGAAGAAGGCCGAATCGGGAGGACGCGACAAAATTCCCGCAAATTCCGGCCCGTAGAAGCGCGACGCATCTCCCGTGAATCGTGCGTGCTTCGCGTTCTGCACTGGCCAGCGTGGATGCTGCACTTCGTACTCAAGAGAGCCGCCATCACGCTGGGCCGAGTATCCCCAATAATGCTCGGTGATGAATTGGCCAACCGATCCATTGGTCGGCACACTGGCGGCGTCTTCGGTTTCAATTTGCATCGCGCAGCGGCGTTTGCCATAGCCCCAGGAAAACTCCGCCTGCACCGGCTCGGAGCCGGACCGAACGCTGACGCGGTGGAACATCGCCGTTCGCGAATAGTTCTCACCAAAGGCTAGCTGCGCTACAACTGCAATGGCCAGCCGGGGCACCAGCTCTCGGATAAAGGCGACGCCGCGGCGCGAAGATCGCCGGACGTAAAATCGCAGGTTCACTTCCTCGAAGGACCGATGGAACGGGACGGAAAAACCCATGACACGGGTGCGGTTGAATTCAAATCCGATGAGGCTCACGTACGTGCAGCCTTCAAAAAAATCGAGCTCGGTGCCGGCAGGAACGAAGGGCGCGAGAAGCGCCGGATCGACGACATAATTGAACATCACCAAGTTGCGCCACTCGGCTGTGAGGAAGACTCCAGGCTGGCTCATTTGCCTGGTTCCAGCATAACCCCGGTCCTAATTGCCATCCTCAACGGCCAGCAGAAATTTGCCGATCGGGAACCGGGCCGGGAGTTCTCGCGTACCATGGCTTGCAACGAGCAATTGCCCGCAGCAACTGGAGGCAGCATGTATTGCAGCGGATGTGGTCAGGCTCTGGCCGCGGGCCAGACAATTTGCCCGCAGTGCGGGCGGCCTGTTGCGCCGCCGGTCCCGCCGGTTCCGGGCTTCGGGTTCGAGCTGGAGCACTATCGAAGCCGGGTGAAGGCGCTGGGGGTGGTCTGGTTTGTCTACGCTGGAGTGTCGCTGCTGCTGGGCTTTGCGGCCCTGAGTTTTGCGCGAACACTCCTGCTGGGCGGCGTTTGGACCTGGACGAACGGGCCCTGGGCGCGCGGCGGTCCGCCGCCAAACTGGCTCATTCCCGTGATGCACCTGGCGTGGTTGTCTCTGGTTGTGCGCTCGGTGCTGGCAGTGGTTGCCGGATGGGGACTGCTCGAGTACACGCAGTGGGGCCGCATTTTGGCCATCATCGTGGCGATTCTGAGCCTGATCCGCTTCCCGCTGGGCACGGCGCTCGGCATCTGGACGCTGGTGATGCTGCTGGGCTACCGGAACTCGACCCTGTACGAACAGCTCTGAATAGTCACAGGCCATACAATCGAGGCATGGCATTTCCTGATGTCCGGATGCGCCGGCTGCGGCGGAGCGAACGGCTGCGCGCGCTGGTGCGCGAAACCACGCTCGAGCCGGGCGACCTTATCTATCCGCTGTTCCTGTGCCCGGGCAAGGGCGTGCGCA
This sequence comes from Acidobacteriaceae bacterium, assembly GCA_030049955.1. Next base: position 581 of record JASIJX010000290.1, on the reverse strand, counting down.
ACGCTGTGGGGTCGATGCCGGGCGTGTTCAACCTCTCGGTGGACGAAGCGGTGGGCGAAGCCGAAGAGGCCGCGCAACTCGGCATTGGCGGGCTTCTGCTGTTCGGCCTGCCGGAATCGAAGGACGACCAGGGCACAGGCGCGTGGGACGAGAATGGCATTGTGCAGCAGGGGCTGCGCGCGCTCAAGCAATCCGAGGCCGCGAAGAAGCTGGTGCTGATTGCCGACGTTTGCCTGTGCGAATATACCAGCCACGGCCACTGCGGCCTAGTGGTGGAAGGACGCGAAGGGCTCGAAGTGGAAAACGACCCGACGCTCGACCTGCTGGCGCGGACGGCGGTGAGTCAGGCGCGCGCAGGCGCAGACGTTGTGGCGCCGAGCGACATGATGGACGGGCGCGTGGAGGCCATTCGGCGCGGGCTCGACGCGGCTGGGTTCGCGATGACGCCGATTCTCAGCTACGCGTCGAAATTTGCATCGTCGTTTTACGGGCCGTTCCGCGAAGCGGCCGACTCGGCGCCGCAGTTCGGCGACCGGCGCAGCTACCAGATGGACGGGGCAAATCTGCGCGAAGCGATGCGC
>JASIJX010000289.1 GCA_030049955.1 Acidobacteriaceae bacterium | reverse complement strand
CTGGAACGAAATCTAGTTCGACTGTTTGGTGTGCTTGTACCACCACTACATCTTTCCTGATTCCGGATGTTGATTTACCATCTACGCTCGTCAACTCAAAGGTGTTGTGGTGCAGGTGCAACGGATGTGCATCCATACTGGTGTTCTCGCAGACGAGCCGATAACGCCTGGCTGCGACAAGTCTCCTGGGCGGATCGTGTGGCTCATAGCTTTTGCCATTGATCGCCCAGCTCTCGTAGCCGTTTTGATCCGGAGCAATCCACTCGATGACGAGCGGAATTGTCTCGTCAGGCGCAGGCACGGTATCGTTTCCGCCGAACAAGGAATAATCCCAGAGATTGCCGGGACTGGGAGCCTGTCGCGCAAGGCCTCGGTGGCCCGCGTATTCGACCAGAATTCCCATGCCACCGCCGCGTACGTCGATGTCCGTGGAGCCCAGAATCCACACTCCTGGATTTTTCATCTCGACAATGGCATCGACCCGTTCCGCGGCGCCCATTTGCAGTGACGAGACGGGCCGCGGATACGGCACGGGATTCCCGTCAAGCGCAATGACCAGAAACTCGTGACCTGGCAGCGATAGCTCGATGTTTTCAGTAGCGCTCGCATTGAGAATGTGAAACAGTATTCGCTGACCAGACTTCACTCGGATAGGCTCGCCGTGACCGAGCGCCTTGCCATTGATGGAAGCAAGTTTGTACCCAACCTCGACCATCGGAGGACCCCAGTCTGTCTCGCCGAACTCTTCCCGGGCTGTGCTGCCATCGTCGTCAACGTCCATCATGAATGCGCCCCACTCATGGGTGGACAGAAATATCTCCTGATCGTAGCGGCCAGGATTCTGCTTTGGTTCTATGTAAACGAAGCCGAATTGGCCACTATAGAGGCCGGCATTCAAATTACCGCATGCCATGCGATGGGAATGCACCCATCGCGATCCCGGCACATTCGGAGTCAGTGTATAGTGCAGGCGGCCGCGCGCAGGAATGGCCATGCTTTTCTCTTCCGCGGCGCCATCGATGCGAGCCGGCAGAGGGAAACCATGCCAATGCACGTACTCCTGCGCGTCGGTGTCGTTGATGATCTCGACGTTGACCGGTACACCTTCGCGCAGGCGGATCAGCGGACCGGGCGCGCTTCCGTTGTAAGCCGTAGTGCGGACAGGCTTGCCGGGCGCTATGTCCAGTTGTACGCTCCCGATCCGCAGTGAGACGTCCACCGGCAATCCGAATAAGTCATTGGACAGCCCAACCAGGCCGCAACAACCAGCAGCAACACCGGTTACGAAACTGCGCCGTGATATTAGTACGGTCGAGTCTCGATTGGTGTCACTTAGTGAGTGTTTTCTGATAAAGCTCGCTCCCATCCGTGCCAATGAAACTGACCGTCAGCGATCGATTGTCGGCGTCCAGAACCGTGAAGCCGTTCACCTTTTCCTTGAACACCGAGCGATCGTAAGGGTTGAGATTATAGAGGCCCGCGCCGGCGCCGCCGCTGATAAAGAAGTGCACACCACCCTCGGGCCTGAGTGCCTGAAGATTATGGTCGTGCCCATTCAAATAAACATCCACGTGGTGTTTTTCGAGAATCGGCAAGAGCCGCGCGATGAGTTCCTTATTGTCGCCACGGGTTGCCGAATAGATGTGGTAATGGCCATAGACGACCTTCCACTTTGACGTACTCGCAGCCAGCTGAGCGTCCAGCCATTTTAATTCGGTTTCATCGACCTCGGGTGTGTCAAAGGCGAAGAACTGTACCGAGCCGGCGGTAAACGTGTAGTACGGAGCGGGCATCCGCCAATCGGGGCTCCTCTGAGAGTAGCGGATCTCGGCCGCTGGGCTGTCGGGGCCAGCCCAATCATGGTTGCCGAGCGTCGCGTAGAACTTGATGCCGATCGGCCCGTAAAGCTGCTCCCATTCTGACTGCCAACGCGGATCTTCGGGGCTGGTCACACCCGCAGGATAGAAATTATCGCCAAGGGTCAGCCCGAAATCAAAGTGGTGATGCTCGCTGTACTCGACCATCGCCGCTGCGGTCTGCTTCTGTGCAACCGTCCCCGTGCCAAAATCTCCGAACGCCAGAACGCTGATGGGCTTACCCGGCGGCACGACCGAAAAGACTGGGGGAGGATCCTCGAAAAAGGCCGGTAGCGTGTTTCCATAATGCCAACGGATTCCCAGTTTCTGAGCGTCGTAGAGCTTCGACGCTCCAGAAGTATCGCCATTTGCGATCGCCTCATCGAGTCTCTGGGCCAGAAGCTTGTTCAACGCATCTACCTGAACCTGGTGGACAGCAACGTAAGACTCGGCTGAGACTCCGGCGTCCGGGTCGGAAAGGAGATGACGCTGCAGAATTCCCTCATCCTCAGGATGTGCATCCCAGTACTTCCCCATTGATCGAATAATGTCAGAGCGGAGCGCTGGCGAGGGCTCCTTTTCAAGCTGATCGAGCAGAAAGGCGCTTGCTTCTGGCTTCATGGCCAAAGCCTGAATGACTGCCGTGACCAGGGCATCGTCCGTCATGGCTGCTAGCCGCTGCTGATATCGTTCCGGACCGCCGACCAGGTTTTGAGCCTCTTGCCGGTACGCAGCGGGAAGCCGCATTAAAAGCGAATCAGATAACAGTGTGGCCCTGGGTTTGATGTCCGGCTTAGCCGCTGGAGTCTGCGCGTGTATGCGTAGCGCGCAAAGACAAATGCCGAAGCTGAGGAAAATCGCCTTTTGGGTGGACATGTTTCAGTTCGCTCCGTGGTCCGATTTGGTAAATATCTTCAGGCGGAGAGGCGCAATTATTGAAGATGGACTGCTCCTCGCGGAACATCTTCGCTGATTGCAAGCATGCGCTCCTGGGTGTGCCGAGAACCTATTCCTCTGATTGTCAGGTTGGCAGTTTTTGCTCCCTCGATTCGACAGGATCGATCTGGCCAGAGGACCGTGGATTCCACGAGGGCGTCGCGTACGTCGCAGAACCACAAATGTGCACCCTTGCCTTCGCATTGATCTTCATAACCGAGCAGAGACAGGCGGGCTACATCATCGGCGACTAGCGCCGGGCGTAATTCTTGGGGCGCCGGTTGCAACTGGGCATCCCGCAGAGTCAGGTCTGTCACGTGGCGCAGAAAGAGTCCGAAGGCTGGTAGCGCACCAAACATCACGGGCTCAGGGTAATGCTTTGGCTCCTCGGGGATAGCATCCAGCGCCATCGGGCCGCTGCCTGCCTTTGCCATTGTCACGGAAAACCCAGCGAGATAAACACCGGCCACAGGCGCTCCAGGCATGCCGGCAATTATGCTCGGCTGTCTTGCTTCGCTGGCGATGATGTTCGAGATGTTGATGGAATTGATAGCACCGGGACCGCCGAGCGAACAGCGATCGCGATTACCGCGCAGGATAGCCAGCGGTACACCGACGTTGTGCATGACGATGTTTGAAATACTTACGTCTGTAAGATTTCCACCGTCAGCAGAGTAGAGTCCGAGGCCCGGATTTCCATGTCGGTCTCCCATACCACCTTCGAAGATGCAGTTACTGACAGTAATGGCACGGAAATCCCCGCAGCTCTCCGTGCCACACTTGAAGTGAATGCTGGCCGTTCGAAGAATGCAATTGGTGACGGTTACATACTCGGTGGTCTGGATATCTCCGAGAGCTCCGCTCGTTTTGAGGCACATCGAGTCATCTCTGGATTCTACATCGCAGTTGGAGATGCGGACGTGGCGCGAGCAATCGGGGTCAATGCCGTCAGAGTAACAATTGCGGATCGTGATGCCGCCGATATCAACAAATTCGCAGCCGAGCATACTGAGAGCGCGATTCGGACAGTTGAGGATGGAGATATCACACACGTTCACGTGGCTGCAACGGCGTAAGGCAATGCCCTTCGGACCATGAGAATCGGTACGGCCGCCCTCGATGACGCCTTGGCCGAAGATGGAAATGTTCTGGACGTCGTCTCCTATCAGAAGTGCTTGGTGAAAGTCTGAGGTGTTGAGGTCCGCGTGCGGGTTATAGGAAAGCTTCTCGTAGGGAAGAAAGTCATTGTTATCACAGCTCATACGCATCGTGGCGCCGGAGTCAAGCCACAGAGCGACATTCGACCTCAGGAAGATGGATCCGCAAACGTACTCGCCAGGTAAGAGATGAACAGTTTCACCACCGCGCTGTTGAGCACCGTCTATCGCTCGTTGAATCGCTTTTGTGTCGTCTTTCTCAGCGGGTGCGCGCGAGTTTGGAGACACGGATTCTGTGTTTAAGATGCCATCGGCAAGCTGCGCAACTGCTGCGCTACGTATGTTAGCTCCGAGAGCTAAAAGGCCTGCCACCAGGCTGCGGCGAGATAAAATGCGCAAGCCAATTCCTTTCAGTTTGTGTTCTGTGCGAGTTTGCGCTCATACACTTGCCGCGCCTGCGTGTAATTAGCAAGCAACTGATTGAGTTGATCCGGCGTAATCAAATGCTTGTCTGCCTGGGAGCGAACATAGACCATCAGTTGATCAATCCAGTCAATAAAATATTTGGCGTCTGCAGAGGAGTCCCACGTGCCATGCAGATAAACAGGCGATGAATGCGCAAGACGCACCGTGTAGGACGTGTTCAGAAAGCAGCGCGCGGCGACCCAGCTATATCCATGAACGTCGAGATCGGCGTTTTTTTGCGCTCTGGTCTGGTTGGCTTTCAGTTCCCAGCTCTTGATGATCTTTCCGTTTGCAACAATCTCTATGCGGACGATGGGTTCACGCGCCAAGGCCTTCACATCGACGCGCAGGTGTGAACCATGCAGTCTCGTCTTGAAGAAAAGGATTGGGCCGTTGGTGACGAAGCTATGCCCATCGCGAACCGCTGTATACCACTTGGCGAGGGAAAATGGGCCGTCAATATACGCATAAATGCGGTCGTAGCCTGCCGGGCTCGGCATCACGCCCGTACCTGTTCCCGCGGATGGCGCGATGTGATAGCCAAGATTGAGATAGCGGTAATAGAGATCTAGCGTGTAGTCCACAAACCCCTGGCCGCCAGGGTAAATTGCGCGGTCGATCGGTTTGCCCCAGTACGCGCCTGAGTCGATACCGTACTGCATGAACTGGTTATTGATAATGTCGATGGAATCGGGGGTTTGCAGCGCCACCATAACCGGCGCCTCCCACCAGATGGACATATCGAGGTCAAACCATGGTAGAACAGCGCCGGGAGCACGCTGAGCAATCGCAGCCCGAACGTACTGCAGCCCCGGCGGATACCATCCGCTTTCCGGTCCCATGGCCAGACGAACCTCCAGACCGTCCATGATCCACGCACCGCCGCGGCGTTCGTCCTCTGCATTGCGCAGAGATACCCAGCGATCCGGCGCTTCCTGCTCCAATCCCTGGGCCGGCCAGTCCTTATCGAAGAAAACGCGTTTGCCGCGATTGGCCAGAACCAGAAGGTTCAAATCCTCCGCGGCGCAGGTCGCGTCACCCTGCTTCGGAGGCCTGTGAACATGCATGTCCGCCGACCACCAGCCTAGCTTCTCCATGCGAATCCATGGTTTCAATTGAATGGAGAGCGAGGTAGGCGCGGTATCCGATACAGTAACCCGCCGTTCAAAGTGCTCATATTCAAGTCCGTGTTCGGCTACTACTGTGTACGTGCCGGGGGGCAGTTCGGCCTTAGTGCTGCCATTCATCAAAAAGCTGCCTAAGTACCAGGGAAACCCGCGGCGAGGGTTGGTTTCGCCGCTCGGGATGGTTCCCTGTCCCTGATACATCTTTTTGTCCTGGCCGCGAACTTCGACGCGGCACCAGATGGGATGATGATGTTCGTCTGTAACCCGCAGGGCGAGCTCAGCGGCAAGTGCCGCTGAGCTCGTCTGAGCGAGGAGTATAACGGCGAGAAGCCCCACCAACCGAGTTCGATTTATTTGCATATCCTGGCGCATGAGCCTCTGACTGCGTGATTCGTTAGTTTAGGTCGGCGCTATCATGCTTTCGTCGCGAAACAAGAGCATGAGACAGCGGCTTTGGTTTATAAATATGCGTGGTCAGAAATTTAGTTTCTACTTGCGGTGGTGAGGGATGGGGAAGACACAGGATGTGTAGACCTGTTGATGGACCGGAGGAATTCGACTAACTCCTTCGGCTTGTCGGTCTGAATGCCATCGGCGCCCATGTCGATGGCTTGCTGCCAGCCGGCAGGATTGTCCGTGCTTCCCATGCGGTCCACATAAATCTGTGCGTGCGCTGCCTTCGCACAGGCAATTACGTCTGGAGTGAAATCTCCTGCTCCAAATGCAAGCACCTGAGGATGAATATCCTTGAGGAGGAGCTTGCAAACTTCGGCATTTTGCGACTCCGGCATGACGCGCAGGTCGGGCCGGATCTTGTGCACGTCATACAGAAAGAACGGATTTCCATAAATTACAACATGGTCCTGCATGTCGTGACGGACGATGGCATCAACCAATTGCTGGGGATCGGCGTTCTTGGTATCCACGTACACGTTAATCTTGCCGTGAGCGAGATCGAGCACCTCGTCGAAGGTCGGAACCTTCGTGCCGGCAAACTCGGGGCTGTACTTCGCACCTGGATCGAGAGCGCGGATCTCGTCGAACGTCATGTCGCTGATGCGTCCTTGTGCGGCGGTGGTGCGATTGACGGTGTTATCGTGCATGATCACGAGCTTGCCATCTTTGGTGGTCTGCACATCTGCTTCGATGAAGTCCGCGCCGTCATCGATCGCCGTTTGAAATGAGAGGATCGTGTTTTCAGGATGGTGAAGATGTTCGCCACGGTGCGAAATGGCCATGATTCTTTCCGGCGTGCCATCTGTGGGAGCCGGTGATGCGGGAACAACCGGTAGTGTCTGGGCGAGCGCAAGGCTCGCTCCCAGACAGTAGATGAGAGGCATACCAAATAACCTAATCGACAATTGTTACTCCCTTGGTGTTAAATCTGCTTCTTTGCACTGCGTTGAGGACTTAGAACCGTAACCGACCACTCACCAAAAGTTCCCGTTGATCTTCGGCCCCTGTCAGATGACCAAAGGTCGTTGGGCTGGCCAGCGAAGTGCCCAGACCATCGAACTGAGGATGATTGAAGAGGTTGTATGCATCCGCGCGGAAGGTAAAGGTAACGCTCTCCCATACTGGAATATCTCGCATCAGAGCCACGTTCCAGACATTCTGCCCAGGGCCAAATAGGGTTGCACGAGGAGCGTTGCCCAAGGTGTCCTGCGGCGTAACGCTGAAAACAGACGTGTTAAACCAGTGCGCGACTGTCCGCTGAGATCGGGAGATGTTGGGACTCCCGCTCTCGGTTGCATACTGGGCTCCGTTAAACAAACCGGTTGTGTTGGACTGCGAGACGTTGTATGGATAACCCGCCTGGAAGCTGGCCACGGTGCTGGCCCGCCAGTGACCGATGATCTGGTTCACCACGGGGGTGTTCGCCAGGAACATGCCCCCGGCCCCTACCGGCAGGTTGTATACGGCAGTGACGGAAAGGCGTTGCGGAATATCGGTCATCGCAGTGCCCCATTGAGCGTTCAGGTCGTAGACATTCTGAACGGCCACCGCATCCCCACGCGCCGCGGGATCAACATCGTCCATCTGCTTTGCGCGAGTGTAGGCAAGGATAAGAGAGAGCCCATGTTCCCAGCGGTGGGAAAGCTGGGCTTGCAGGGCGCTGTAAGCAGAGGCGCCACCATTGACGTAGTAGCTGACATTCAGTACCTGCGGATACGGGCGCAGGCTCTGAGCTGTCGACAACCCATAGCAGCATCCCGCAGTGGGGGCAATCTGGTTTACCGAGAGCGTGACCGGCAGGTGCACACCATGGTTGCCTTGATAGTCCACCTCTGCAAGCCAGCTGTGAGTAAGGTCTTGCTGGATGCCGAGCGACCACTGCTGCAAATAAGACAGCGAAGCGTTCGACTGGAACTCGACTACATTCTTCGTTGGATCGGTAAGACTAGTGGGAATATTCGGCTCGCCGTTGGGACCGACGTTAGGCGAGTAGGGCGGTACTCCTTGATTTAATTCGTAGGCCGGGGTCGTGGGTGTGCTGGTGAATGTAGTTGCCACCGTGGACTTCGAAGTAAAGCCGTTCCCACCGAAGCCGATACCTGGCAGTTCGAAGATCCCATAACCCCCGCGTACTACCGTATTTCTCATCACGTGATAGCTGAAGCCGACACGGGGCAGGAAACCAAGATAATCCCTGCCGATGAAGGTGTGCGGAGCTCCGTCGTATCCAGCAAATTGGATAGCGCCGAGCTTCCCAGTGTTCGGATCAATCAGATTCGGATTGAAGTTATACATCTGGTTGTTGACTTCTGAATAGGGTCCGTCGAACTCCCAGCGCAGGCCCAGATTGACCATCAACTTCGGCGTCAGACGATAGTCGTCCTGCACGTAGAGGGAACCATACTTTGCCGTCTCACGAAACCACGAATTGGTTGTGTTGATGGTTGTCGTGTAGGGAAGCCCCAATTCGAGATCTGGGAGACCGGTTAGCGGTGAACCATTGATCGACGTAAAATCTCCATTGAACGTATAGCTCCCCGAGAGCACCCCCGGCTCGTACTGGCTGTAGATGTAGTCCATGTACTCGCCACCGATCGAGAGCGTATGTCGGCCCATCTCCACGACCAGAGCATCGTTCAAGACATAGTGGCCATCGAGGTTATATGAATACGCGCCGGCTCCTAGGCTATACAGGCCGGTGACTCCCAGGCTCGGAAACTGAGTAAGAGGCACGCCTGTTAGACCCACAGAAGCCGCTGAGGGCGTCTGAGGGTAACTGAAGTTTACTTCGGAGACATAACCGAAGCGCGCCTCGTTCGAGATCCTGGGGCTGAAGATATGGCTCCAGGATGCCTCGTCGTGGTCATCGGTCCAACCGCCGTATGCGGAGGTATTGGCGGCATTCGGGACGTAGTCGACTGCCGTGCCCCTCGGTCCATCGCGCGAGAATTTTGCCCAGACGTGGTCATAGTCTGTGGGATTGAAGTCGATACGATCGGCATTATAAAGATAGCTATTGTATCCGGTGGGATAGACGCAATAGTTATAAGTTAAGTAAGCGCAGTTTGGCTGCGGGTAGAAGGAGACAAAGCTCATCCCAACTGAATCCAATCGGCTCGTTGGAATGGTATTGTTCTGGAATGGCGTTCCGGTAAGTTTGCCGTTTACGTAAACCAGAGTCTTTGGATCGTAGATTGTGGGTGTCGCAGCACCCTCGGGATCCGGTCCCGAGAAGTTTCCCTGCCGCTCTAATGCCGTGGGCACGTCCGTCGTCAGGGTCTTGGAACTGGCATTGAGGGTATCTTCCCAGTCTGTAAAGAAGAACAGGTGATGCTTACGCCCGTTAAAGATCTTAGGGAGCAGCACCGGGCCGCCAACCGAGCCGCCAAAGTAGTTGAAGACATTCACGGGGCGCAGAGCGTTGGGCGCGGAGAAATAACTCAATGCGTTAAGGCTCTGGTCGTTGTGGTATTCGAATAGGCTGCCGTGAAACCCGCTGGTACCACTCTTTGTTGTGGTGATAATTGCGCCGCCGCCGGACTGTCCGTACTGAGCCGAAAACGGCGAGGTCAGCACCTGAAGTTCTTCGGTCGAGTCCGGCGTCGGCACCAGGCCGTAGGTGTCATTGACACCCATGTTGCTGGGCAGGCCGTCGACAATGATCGGGTTTGTGTCCGGGCGTCCTCCTCCCAGCGAGATGTTGTTCGGATTGCTGTAATCCGGGCTAGTACTGGAAACGCCGGGAACCTGCGCGGAAAGGAGCAGTTCTTCGGCCCCATGGGTGCCGATATTCTCAGGCAAATTGACCAGATCGCTCGACCCAATCTGGTTGCCGATTTGCGCATTCGTATCGTTGAGAGCGGTTCCGGCGGCGTTCACCGTTACTGTCTGGGATTCAGCGCCGATCCGCAGCGTAATATCGACGACCGCAGGCTGATTGAGCACCAGGGGAATGGTCGAGCTCTGGTACTCCTCGAATCCGGCCTTGTGCGCGCGGATGACGTAATCACCTGGCTTGAGGAATGAAACATGATAGGCGCCCTGCCGATTGGTAACTGTCTTGTATTCTGCCGATGTGGCAGTTTCAATGACCGTGATTGAGGCGTCCGGTAGAGCCGCTCCGGTTGTATCGGTAGCCTCACCACTAACAGATGCGTAGATGGTCTGCGCGGCAATCGGTTTGGACAAGGCGATGACGCTTGCGATAAGCATACAGAGGCTGATAAAGGTCCGAGTGACGCAGAAACGTGAAATAGGCACGAGACCGGCGCGCGCTACCGCCGCTTGCTGCTTGCGGAGAGTGGTGCTGCGTAGGGAATGCATGGATCCTCCTGAAAATTCTTTGTCACGTGGATGAGCGAAACCGGAGGTAAATTTGGAACTCGCGAACCCGGAGTTTTGTCGTGATTGACTAGCTTGCGCTGGCAAATCGACAATCAAATCGACAATCAATGATCTAGCAGGAGAATGTTAAAAAATAACAAATTACGATAGAGAAAGTGAGAAAATAACATTTCTGAATTTTTTGTTGGTGCCTTGACGATGCACCGTTTCGACATCCGGTATAAAGTCAGGAGCGGGATCCTCGCAGTATGGCGCGGGCCGAAACCAACAACGACACGAGTGGACGATGAAAGATACTCTGGAAGTCTCGAGGCTGGAGAGTGTTCTCCAGATGTTAAGAGAGAACACATCAGCATCGATCAGCGACATCGCCGAGCAATTCCAGGTTTCGGAGATGACGATTCGGCGCGACATCCAAAAGCTGGTTGAGCAGGGGCAGGTCGTTCGCATTCCGGGGGGAGCGCGGATCGAACGATGGCGCGGAATGGAGCGGACCTACCTCGAACGCCTCGAACGGATGTCGCCCGCCAAGCGCGCTATCGGCAAAGCAGCTGCCGCGCTAGTCAATGATGGAGAGTCTGTTGTGCTGGACTCAGGAACCACCACTCTTTACGTCGCCCGCGAACTCCGCAGCCGGCGCAATGTGGTCGTGATCACGTTTTCTCTCGCAGTTTTGGAGGAACTGGGCAACGCCGAGGAGATTCGTCTGGAGCTTACCGGTGGTGTTTACCGGTCGAGCAGTCACGATCTAGTAGGCCATGGCGTCACGGAAAGCCTGAGATCCATCCACGCAGATCACGTCCTGTTTGGTGCGGCTGCCGTGTCTTTCACCCATGAGGTGATGGTGCACGATCCTGATGCACAACGGGAGCTACTGCGGGCTGGCAAGCAGAAGGTCCTGCTCGTCGATAGCAGCAAGATTGGCACGGAGGCGACTTACCGGCTCTGCGACATCAAGGACTGCGATCTCATCCTGACTGATGATCAGATTCCAGCGGGAGATCTCGAACGGCTTCGCAGGCTCACCCGCGTACAAGTCGTGTAATAACCCTATTGACCAAGCATTCATGTTCTATTGATCGCCATTCCATAGACTGGTCTTGGACGTGATTCGCTCCAAGATCTCCCCGTCTGAGAACATCGCATGACCTCGCTCAACGATATGTTGAGATTCGGCAGTCAGATTGCCGCCATGATTCGGCAGGGTGTCTTTTTCACCCGCAATCGAGAGGCTTGGATCGCGCGTGCTCCGGGCCGTCTCGATGTCATGGGCGGCAATGTGGATTACACCGGTGGGATGGTACTCCAGTTGCCGCTTCGGGAATCCATATTCGCGGCTGTTCAGCCCACAATTGACCCCATCCTGCGCATTTTCAACCCGGACGCCTCCAATTATGGTTGGGCTACGCTGATTGAGATGCAGGTCGATCAAGTCGCCAGCCTCGCCGCAATCGAGGACTTCTGCTCACGAACGCCAGCCGCGCGTTGGGGGCAATATGTGCTTGGCGCATTTCACCTTTTGCATGTGCGGCACGGAGTCTTTGCACGCGAAGGAGCCAACTTCTTTCTGTCTTCTGATCTACCACCAAACCGCGGCGTTGCATCGTCCGCTGCTTTGGAAGTTGCGACACTTAAGGCTGCTTCCGCCGCCGCCGGAATCCGGCTGGAAGGCGTGGCACTGGCGGAAGCGGCGCAATGGGTAGAAAATGTCATAGCCCACTCTGCCTGCGGCGTCATGGATCAGGCTGCAATCGTCTTCGGCCAGCGCGACTGCCTTCTTCCTCTCCTGTGCCAGCCATGCACGCCGCTCGACCCTATTGCATTGCCAGCTGCAATGCGGATTTGGGGAATTGATTCGCTGGCGCCGCGTTCCACAACCGGGGAGGTCTACGAGAACGCCCGCGCAGCTGGCTTCATCGGTTACACCATGATTTGCCGGCGCGAAAATCTGCCGATTGAGGTGTGCGCAAGTTCAAGCGTTCCGCGGTGGACCGATGCGCGATGGCACGGCTACCTATCCAACCTCGCTTCCTGGGACTTCCGCTCCGAATATGAGAGGTGGTTGCCCGAGTTTTTGAGTGGCGCCGAATTCCTCAAGGATTTCGCCAGCCATCACGATCCGTTCACCTCAATCTACCCAGGTCGCCTTTATCCTGTGCGCGCCGCTGTTCGCTATGCCGTTGAAGAAAATCAGCGCATCAAGACTGTGAAGAACTTGTTAAGCGCTCTGACGCCTGCGAATCTTACTGATTCTTTGCCCTTGATTGGGAAGTTGATGTACCAATCCCACCATGCTTACAGCGAATGTGGCCTCGGTGCGCAGGCCTGTGATCATCTCGTCGAGATGGCCAGTCGATTCGGTTTTTTCGGAGCGAAGATGACCGGTGGGGGTGCTGGCGGAGTCGTCGCTGTGCTTGGTCTCGCCCATCAGGAAGACTCCTTGCAGAAGATGGTCGAA
>JASIJX010000288.1 GCA_030049955.1 Acidobacteriaceae bacterium | reverse complement strand
AAAGAGCAAGCGTTGCAAGTGTTGAAAGTAAATGACTTATGCGGATAACCGCTCATCTTGCCGGCCTGGGTCTGACAAGAGCGGCCTCATAGATGTGATTTTCGCAATTCAGTTGGAATTAATCTGCAGAGTTTTGCAGGAAAATTTGCGCCTGGATTGGTGCGGGGAGCCTACAGCGATTTGGGCGGCTGCGAGGGATGGGGCATCTTATCGTGGCATCTTATCGTGTGGAGGAGGTAATTCATGGATAAGAACCAGAACAGCCCCTCGGGCAGTTCCTCGATTGCGGACGACGTGCTGCACAATCCGGACCACAGCAAGTTAACCGCTGAGGAAATTGCAAAGGCGGTCGCGCACCACAAGAAGCATCACCCCGATGGCAATCCGAAGAACCCCGCGCCGAAGCAGGGTGCTGGACAGCAGAAGCAGGGCGGGAAGCCGAAGTAGCAAGGTGGGACTGCCCGCAAAGGCGGTTCTCCTCAAAAGCAAATAATTGCCATTTTTGAATACACTCGATGTGGCTTTTAAGAAGCCACTTTGGCCCTTACACCTCGAGGAGAACCGCCAACCCATTCCGCTTCGTCGACTGCTTTGACTTCTCTTTCGGCGCACGACTGCGGAGGGAGCTCTTCATTTTCATTTACAGGCTACGATTCCGCGCTTCCTCATGGATGTGATTTTCGCAATTCAGCATGGCCGGCTGCCGGTGCAGGCCAGGGATGCTGGCAGCGCAGGTGGTTTTCCCATAGCCGCCGCTCCGCCTTTGGCGATAACATAGGTGCGCTATGAGTCTTCTTAACCAGGAAGAGCACGACGACGCCGCCCGCGGCGAAGAGTACACCAAAGGCACCAGCCACGTCGTCATCGCCTCCGTCATCGCGGCCGTGGTGGTCACGGTCCTCATTGCGATTTACGTGATTTCGGGCCAGAAGCCGGCCTTAGCCGCCGGCGAGGTCGAGGCCGTCTGGGCGCATCCGGAGCACACGCAAACCGCGGGCTACGACGCTGGCGGCGTTCCCATTCCGCAGGAGACCTTCGACCAGGTGATGGTCTTTACCAAGGTGCGGCTGACCAACCAGAGCAAGGTCCCGCTCTTTCTCTGGAACATCGCCAGCAACGCAACGCTGGCTGACGGCGTTCACACCAGCTGGGCCGCCTCGACCTCCGATTACGATCGCGTCTTCGCCGCCTATCCGAAGCTGTCGGTGCCGCGCGGCAAGGCGCTGGCCCGCGAAACCGAGATCGATCCCGGTCAGACCGTCGAGGGGAACTTTGTTTCCGTTTTTAACAATGTGACCAAGGACGAATGGGACGCGCGGAAGGCGCTGAACTTTACCTTCGCCTTCCGCTACCAGCCCAACCTGGTGCTCACGCCCAAGGTCACTGTGACTCAGCAGTAGTCGTGGGCGGAACAGGGGAGTTCTTCGGCGTGGAAAGATAGCCGGAGATCTGGTTCTTCGAGTTGATCGAATTCACCACCACTTCAAACAGCGACGGCGTTTTCCCGCTATAGAACTGCAACGGCTCGTTCACGTTACGGTCCTTCTTTTCGTACGTCTTGTCGTCGGCAAAGATGTAGAGGGTAAAACGGTTGTGCTTGGCGTCGGTCTTGCGCAGCTCCATGCTGACCGTCCCCACAGGCTTCTTCTGATTCTTGTTGAGCGTGAACTCGTAATAGTTCCGGTCGCCCATGTGCTTCAGCAGCTCGAGTTCGTCGTGATTGCGCGCGATCAGGGTGCTGTGGTCACTCAGGTCGCCTTTCATGGATTGCAACTGGCTGATGGCGCTGGCCAGGTCGCTCTGTGTCTTGGCAACGTCGGTCTTTACTCCGCCCACGTCCGTCTTCACGTTCGACAGGTCGCTTGAAACCGCGCTTACCTGCTGCGCCGTCTGCTGCTGGGCGCTGGCAAGCTGCTTGGCGTCGGCTTGCTCGCGGCGGATGATCTCCTGCGCGCGGGCGTCAAGCTGCTTCTGCGTCAGGCCCAGCGACCGTCCTAACTCATCGGTCGTGACCCGCAGCCGGGCATCGGTTTCGCGCAATTGTGCAGCCAGGTTCACGTTCTGTTGTTTGGCGTCGGCCAGCTCGGTCTGGGCGGTACTCACGCGGCTATTCAGCGTAGCGCACCATATCAGGCCCGCGATGGCGGCCAGCAAGGACACTGCAATGGCACCCAGCAGTGCCCCGGAGTATGTTCTGGGGGTTTCGTCAATTTCGCTCATTCTTGCCCTTTCATTTCCCCGGGCGCGCATCCTAATTTATCGGGACCGCCCCGGAAGAGAATCGTCCTCCGTTGAAGTTAGACGGCAACCAAAGCAGATTTTTTCCAAATAGTTGTAAATTCCGTTCTGGCGCGAAGAGCAATTTGACAGCGCCGCCCTCTATTTGGGCATTTTTCGGCGCGGGCAATTCCGGCGCGATCAATTTGCGGCCGATCTCGCACCGGGGTGCGGCTTTTCAGCATACTAATACAGCTTTCTGTCAGGGGGAAGCCTCCACTTGGGCCGGCCAGGTTGCTTGCCCAAATTTGTGTGCACAGTGGGGGCAGTTGCGGGTCTCGGTTCCGGGCCGCAACCGGCCAGTGGGACGCCCGCCGTGACAACCATGGAATCGCTACGTTATAAAAATCTTTGCGGCTTTTCCCGGTGTTCGGGACCGTTAAAGCGCGCGAATCGCCGGGATTCCCGGCAATCACCACAGAAGTTCTCACGAAGGGAATACGCAAAAATATGCCAACTGCTGTTGCTGGGAAAGGCCTGGAAGGTATTATTGCCGCCAACTCCGGAATCTGCTGGATTGATGGAGAAGCTGGCGTCCTTTCCTATCGCGGAATCGATATCCACGAGTTGGCCGAGCACTCGACCTTCGAGGAAACCGCCTACCTGCTTTGGAACGGCAGCCTGCCGGGTAAACAGTCGCTGCGCGAATTTTCTCTCCAGCTTGCCGCAGCCCGCTCGCTCGACCAGCGCATCATCGACATGCTGCGCAGTTTTCCGTCTTCGGCCGCTCCCATGGAGGTGTTGCGCACCGCCGTTTCGGCCCTTAGCCTGTACGACCAGGACGAGAAGGACAACTCGCACGACGCCAACGTGCGCAAGGCCTACCGGCTGACGGCGCAGATTGCCATGATCGTGGCGATTTACGATCGCATCCGCAAGGGCAAGCAAGTGGTTCCGGCCGATCGGTCGCTCTCCCACGCCGCTAACTTCCTGTGGATGCTGAACGGCGAAAAGCCTTCTGAGACCGCGACGCGAACTATGGACCTGGCGCTGGTTCTCCATGCCGAGCACGAGCTTAACGCCTCCACCTTCGCCGCCCGCGTCATCGCCGCAACTCTCTCCGACATTCACTCCGCCATCACCGGCGCCATCGGCGCTTTGAAAGGCCCGCTCCACGGCGGCGCCAACGAAGCTGTAATGCGCCTTCTGCTCGCCATCGACAAGGCCGGAGCGGACCCGGTGGAGTACGTCGGCAAGATGCTTGCAGCGAAGCAGAAGGTCTCGGGCTTCGGTCATCGCGTCTACCGCACCGAGGATCCGCGCGCTACGCACCTGCGCCGCATGAGCGAGCAACTGGGCCGGGACTCGGGCAATCCGAAATGGTACGAGATGTCGCGAAAGATCGAGCTGTTCGTCAACCGGGAAAAGAAGCTCAATGCCAACGTCGACTTCTACTCGGCTTCGACGTACACCACGCTGGGCATCGACATCGATCTGTTCACGCCGATTTTTGCCGTCAGCCGCATCGCCGGCTGGGCCGCGCACGTCATCGAGCAGCTCGACGACAACCGGCTCATCCGCCCGCGCGCCGAGTACATCGGGCCGGTCTATCCGTCGCCCTATATTCCGCTGGGCGAGCGGAGGTAGAAAAACGGCTTACGGTCTAAGAATTCGCAGGAAGGCTTCGGCCTGCCTGTTTTGCCTTCCACATTAAATACATCCCCCAGGCCGAAACCGTACACGCGTCGCGAATGCGTCCGTCCAGCATCATCTGCTCGAACTCCTCAATGGACGCGGTGCGCATCACCAGGTCGTGCTCTTCGGGGTCTGGGTCTTTCTCCGCTTCGCTGAGGCCGGTCGCCAGAAACACGTACTGCTTCTGGCGCGCGAATCCGTAGGCAATCCACAGCATGCCGAGCAGCGTCATCTCCCGCGCTTCCAGCCCCAGCTCCTCGCACAGCTCGCCGCGGGCCAGCTCCTCGGGATGCTCGACCTCCATCTCCCAGCCACCCTGCGGCAGCTCGAGAGCGCGTTCGCCAATGGTGTACCGGTACTGCTCCACCAGCCAGACTTTGCCGTTTTCGATGGGCAGGATCACTGCGCAAGGGTCTTTGTCGATTACCCCGTAGATGCCCTTCTGCCCGTTCGAGCGCAGGATCTCGTCTTCGCGCAGGCGCAGCCACTTGTTGCGGTAGATTTCGCGAGTGGAAAGCGTGGTGATGGTGCGCCCGTGGTCTTCGTCTGCCGGCTTCATTGCTTCTCCTGTCTTCGCCATCACGCGCCGCGCACGCGAAACCGCCGCATGCGGCCCACCAGCGACGCCGGCCCGGTCACGTTCAGCCGCACCAGGTTGCCCTCGTACTCGCGCTCGTGCACAATCA
>JASIJX010000287.1 GCA_030049955.1 Acidobacteriaceae bacterium | reverse complement strand
AAAAGACTTGATCGGGGCTTGAGCCCCTGAGGAAAAATGCCCGACGTAACGTTCACAGTCGACGGAAAGAAGCTCACGGCGCCCGCGGGGACGCTGCTCATCGATGTCTGCCGCAAGGCCGGCATCGAGATTCCCGCCTTCTGCTACTACCCTGGCCTCAGCTTGCAGGCCGCCTGCCGCATGTGCGTGGTGCGCCAGGAAAAAGTACCCAAGCTGCAAACAGCCTGCACCACCATGGTTGCCGAAGGCCAAGTCTTCACCACCGAGTCACCCGAGATCGCGCAGGCTCGCAAGGCCACCCTCGAACTGCTGCTCGGCAACCATCCGCTCGACTGTCCAGTCTGCGACGCCGGCGGCGAGTGCGAGCTGCAGGACATGACCTTCAAATACGGCGCAGGCGAAAGCCTCTACGCTGAGGCCAAGCACCACCGCGACGAGCAACAGTGGTCACCCGCAGTCTTCTACGACCGCCCGCGCTGCATCTTGTGCTATCGCTGTGTCCGCGTCTGCGGCGAAGGCATGGATGTCTGGGCGCTAGGCGTCGAAAACCGCGGCTCCAGCTCCGTGATCGTGCCCAACATCACAGGAATCGGCCAGGATAACCGGCTCGACTGTGAAGAGTGCGGCATGTGCATCGACATCTGCCCGGTGGGCGCGCTCACCAGCGGCAGCTATCGCTATCGCACCCGCCCCTGGGAGATGAATCACGTCTCCACCGTCTGCACGCACTGCGCCGACGGCTGCAAGGTCACTCTTGGTGTGCGGTCCACCACCGAGGGTGCTGAAATCATCCGTGGCGACAATCGCGACAAGAGCGGCATCAACAACGATTTTCTCTGCGCCAAAGGCCGCTTTGGCTTCGACTTTACGGAGAACCCGGAGCGCGTGACCAAGCCGCTGGTGCGTAACGCTGCCGGCAACCTTGAGCCCGTCACCTGGGAGCACGCGCTGCGCGTCGCCGGCGAAAAACTGAAAGAAATTCGCCTCTCGCGCGGCGGATCGGCGATTGGCGTTATTGGTTCCAACCGCACTACCAACGAAGAAAATTATCTACTGCAAAAGCTCGCGCGCACTGTGCTCGGCACCAACAACATTGACCACGTGCGCTCTACCGACTACGCATCCTTTGCCCGCGCGCTCGCCGGCCAAACCGGCAAAACAGCGACTCTCCGCGAGATCGGCTCCGCACCTGCAATCCTGCTCATCGGCGGTAATCCTACGGATGAGCATCCGTTGCTCGCATGGCAGTTGCGCACCAACGTGCGCCTCAACCGTGCACGTCTTTATGTAGCCAGCTCCAACTCCATCAAGCTCGAGCGCCAGGCCAAGGCCACGTTGCAAATTTCCGCAGTCGATTACGCAAATCTGCCTGCCCTGCTCGACGGCGGCAAGAGCGACCTCAGCAAAGCGGTTCTCGCCGAGGAGTCGCTGGTCGTCATCTTCGGCGAAGAGATTCGTGGTGAAGGGATCGACAAGCTGATCGCGTGGGGCCTCAAACGCGGAAACATCAAGTTTGCCTGTCTCGGCGATCACGTCAACTCGCGCGGCGCTGCCGACTTGGGTCTCTACCCTGACCTGCTGCCCGGCTACGTGTCCGTCACCACGCCCGGCGCATTCAGCGAATACGAACACATGCCCATCGCGCCCGGCCTTGCGCTTCCGCAGATGTTCGAGGCCGCACAGGCCGGCAATTTGGCCGCGCTGCTCGTCGTCGGCTCCAATCCCATAGCGCGCTGCAAAATCGATCCCGGCACGCTGCGCAGCACCTTCGTCGTAGCGCTCGATTTGTTCCTCACCGAGACCTCAGCGCTGGCCGACGTGGTTCTTCCGGCCGCAAGCCTTTACGAGAAATCCGGCACCGTCACAAACACTTTTGGCGATGTGCAGATGGTGCGCAAGGCCGCCGACCTGCCGGGCGTGAAACCCGACTTCGAAATCCTTGTCCGCCTCGCCGGCTCGATGGGTGCCGACGTCAAGTCGCTCGTTCCCTTCGGCCGCCGCGGCATCGCCGGCGACCTCGGCCAATCGCGCGGCGCGCAGATGGGCGAGGCTGACCGCCACTCCGTCTGGCTCGAAGCCCACGGCCTCGAGCCCAAGCTCAGCCCCTTCGACCCTCTCGCGCTCCTCGACGAGATCGAGCGGCTCGTTCCTGGTTACACGCTCGACCGCCTCAATTTATTCAGCGGCAACGATGTCCGCACCGACCCCGGCGCATCACCTGGCTTCGTACCGGTGGCTGCACTAACCGGAGCCTGCATCGCCCCGGCCCATGACGGCCTCTTTACTTCCGCAACGTTGGGCCGCTACAGCCGCGGCCTCAAAGATATCGAGCAGCACCAGCAGCACGAGCATGCGATCGCCGTGGCAGGCTGAATGCTGATTGCTAACTCTGCTAGCACCGCTGTTTTGTGAGACCGCACGTGACCTTACTCGAATTCTTCTTGTGGAGCCTGGCCAAAGTCATCGTCGTCACGGTGATTCTGCTCATGGGCGTCGCGTACACCGTGCTTCTAGAGCGCAAGCTTGTCGGCCGCATCCAGAACCGCTGGGGACCCAGCCGCGTTGGCCCCTTCGGCATGCTCCAGCCGCTTGTCGATGGCGCAAAGAACTTCCTCAAGGAAGACGTGATCCCCACCGCCGTCTACCGGCCCATCTATCTGCTCGCGCCCATCCTCTCGCTGGCCTGCGCGCTCATTGCGATCGGCGTAATTCCCTTTGGCGAGTCTGCGGCAGGCCCGCATGGCTTCGATCTGTTCGAGATCTCGAACATCAACATCGGCCTGCTGGTCATCCTCGGCATCACGTCGATGGGCGTCTACGGCATCGCGCTGGCAGGATGGTCATCAAACAACAAATATTCGTTGCTCGGCGGCCTGCGCTCTTCGGCGCAGCTCATCAGCTACGAGCTCGCACTCGGCCTTTCACTCGTCGGCGTCGTGTTGCGCTCCGGCTCGTTCAACTTGCGCACCATCGTGGAGCAGCAGGCGCAGCACGGCATCGCCAGCTGGAACGTCTTCGGCGGCCTGCAATTCGTCGCCTTCTTTATCTACCTGATGGCTGCATTCGCCGAGACCAATCGCGCGCCCTTCGACCTGCCCGAGGCTGAAAGCGAGCTCACCGGCGGTTATCACACCGAGTACAGCTCCATGAAGTTCGCCATGTTCTTCATGGCCGAGTACGCCAACATGATCAACGTGGGCTGCGTGGCCACGCTGCTCTTTCTCGGCGGCTGGACAAGCCCATTCGGCCATCTTATCGG
>JASIJX010000033.1 GCA_030049955.1 Acidobacteriaceae bacterium | reverse complement strand
GCGAGCGTCCCGCTGATCGCCAGGTTGTGGTCTTTGATGTCCGGGCCCCGCGCGCTCAACAGCAGCCGGCGCAGATAGAACGCGTTGCGGGTCAAATCCGCCGTCGCCTCGAGCCGGCCGTGCACCGGCAACTCGGCTTTCTTGCCCACTCCGCGCGCCAGGTTCAGGTCCGTCGCGCCGGCGTCGATGCGGTAACTCTCCGCCGCGCCCTTCGCCGCACCCGGACCAGCCGGCACGTAGCTCATCCGCAGCGAAACATCCTCAGCACGGAAATCGAGCGGTGCATAGCGATCCTTGAAATCGAAGCTGGCTGCGCGATTGTCGTAATCGATCAGCCCGTTCTCCACCGATACGCGCCCGGCCTCGAGATCGAACAACCGCTCGACCATCGGCTTGCCCGCGCGGCGCGCCCGCTTTGGATGCGGCTGATTGGTCGAGCCATCGGGATACACGATCAGGTGCAGCCGCGGCCGCTCGACATCGAGGCTGGTCAAAACAAATCGCGGGCTGAACAGATCGAGGATGCTCACTTGCACATGCAGTTGGTCGATGCTCGCATAAGGCGCTTCGCCCGAAGCCTCGCGCCCATGCACCACTACGCCGCCGGCCTCGGCTTCCATTGCCAGCAACTGCCAGTGGAAGCTCGAAATCTCCACGCGCCCGCCCGTCATCCGCTCAAGCGACGCCGCAAGGCGCCCGCGAACGAGATTTTCAAACGTAGCCGAGCTGGCATAGAAATAAGCGCCGATCAGAAGAACAATCACGAGCAAGATTGCGCCGCCGATGGCCAGCGGCACATGGCGCAGGAAGAACCGCCTCAGACGCCGCCGCATCCGGCTCACGGGCTTGACCGTCTGTTCGCCGATCTCTTTGCCAATCTCGACGAGCTTGTGTTCGGTGCCGCTGCTCATGGTGTCTTCTCCGCGGCCGCCGGCTCCACTGCCGGGTCAAGCGCCGGTTCCACTGCCGGGTCAAGAATCTCCACATCGCCCTGCTTGCGCAGGTTTTCGAGCCACTGGTCGAACAGCGCGTTCACCTGCTGCTCCAGCAGAATCTCCTCAATCCGCGGCGCGACCTCTTTGAGCGGCGGCACCGGCTCGCCGGCAACGTACTGCGGCAGCAGCGTGCTGTTGTAGTATGCCTCGATCTCCGGCTCCGAAATGCGGATGCCGCTGCGGAAGCGCTGTTCGATGAAGCGCAGAATCTCCATCCGGTAGCGGATGTACGCCTCCACGCGTCTGTCTGTTAGACCGTGCTCGGCCAGGAATTGGCTCCATCCGGCGTCCGTGGCGCAATTCAGCCGCACGCAGGCCGGCAGCTCGCGGCGCAGCTCACTCACCCGCGCGTCCACCTCCTCCTGCTTTGGCTCGGCAGTTTCGGCGTCCTCCTGACGGATCTGCTGCTCGATCAAGCTCCGGCTGATCAACTGCTCCAGGGCCCGCTCGCGCGTCAGCGGCGCCTGCCCCACCTGGTTCTCATCGAGAATCGAAAGCCGGATCTCGTCATCCACGTCGCTGGCCAGGATGGGATGCTTGTTGACCACCGCCACTACCCGATCCAGCACGATCGGCGCCGTCTGCGCGGCCACGGACTGGCTCCGCGCCGGAAGTCCAAGCGCGCACACGCCTGCCGCAAGCACCGCGCATCTCAGCCGGATTGGCAAAACCGTGCGCATCAGAAGGACTGGCCCAGACTGAAGAAGAAGTTGAAATGCGGCGCCTGGCCAAGGCGAGGATCAGTTTCGTAGCCAGGGACCAGGCTGCCTGGAACCGTAGGAATCGAATAATTAATGTTCACCGGATAGATGGGCGGGTTCAGGTTGTAACTGAAATCGAACCGGATTGGCCCCACCGGCGTATGGTAGCGCAGCCCGAGTCCCGCCGCGTGAGAGAAGTAATTGAAATCGCAAGCTCCCTGAACGCCAGTGGAGGTCGGCGTGCCAGACGGGGTATAGCTCGATGGGTCATTGACGCTTGCCACCGCGTCCTCGCAAGCATTCCGGTCCGGCTGATGAATCCGCAGCGCGCTCTCCCATGCATCGCTCGCATCGGCAAACACGTTGCCCATGTCCTCAAACAGCACGAAGCTCACCGTATTGCCCAGCCACGGCAGCGTCGGCGGCGGCAGCCGTAATTCCGTACTGTTAATCAGCGCGCCCGCCCCGCCGATCGGGAAGCCGGTCTCCGGGTCGCGCGGCCCTGCGGCATTCTGACTAAAGCCGCGCATTGAGATCGGCCCGCCCGCGTACAGCCGTTCCGGCAGCGGAATCAGTCCGCTGAACCCCGAGCCGAAGGATCGCACCTGCCCGTAGCGCGTGTTGCGCGCCAGAACGATCTTTCCCTTGTCGAGGCCGTAGTAGCTTGAGTTCGACGTGTCGATGCGGTCGAACTCCGCCTGCGCGCCAAACGGCTTTGCCGAAAGAAACTCCTCAAAGCTGGTGTATGTGCCGCGGTGCGCATCCATCGCCGAGTCGCGCGTGTCGCGGATCCAGGTGAACGACGGGCCGCTCACGCGCACTGCCGTAGCCAGTTGCGAAATCTCCGCCGGATACACCTGCAAGCTGCTCGCAGCCACCTTCACGCGCCGGAAGTTGAGCTCGTAAATAAACGTGTTGGCCTTCGACAGCGCCGACCCCGGCGCCACGAACGACTGGTTCAGCCGGAAGCCTCCATCCAGCCGCGACGCCACATATGTGGTCACGTCCTGGCTGTTGGCGTAGCCGCCGGAAAAGCTCAGGCCGATGTTCGGGTTATTTTCAATCGTCGGAATCTGATAGAGCAGTTGCAGCCGCTGCTCGAGCAATCCATAGGTTCCCTGCAGCGAGGCCGACTGCTCATGCCCGAAAACGTTATTGCGCGTAATGTCGGCAATCACCCGCGGGCTCACGCCGGTTTTTCCGTTGGGATTGCACTTCACGCCGCCGGCAATCGCTCCGGCGCAGTTGTTCTGCGGCTGCCCGGTCTGCGCCTCGAGGCCGAAGCCGTAGGTCAGCGTCCAGCGGCGCGCTTCCACGGCCTGCAGCATTACGGTCTTGTACGGCTCGGCCCCGTCCGGGTTCTCAATCGCCGTATTCACCTCGTTGAACAGCGCAAACTTGTAGAGATTACGCTGCGTGTCCAGCAGCGCCGACTCGTTCAACGGATCGCCGGCATGCACCGTGATGGCCGGCGCCACCGTGCTCATGCGCGTGTAATGGATGCCCGTGAGCAGCACGTCGCGCACGAAAATCTGTTCGCCCTCGTGAATGTGGAAGGTCACGTCGACTACGTTGGGGTTTCCGGCTTCGGCCTGCTGCCGGATGTCGATCGTCACCTGGTCGAAGCCGCGGCTCATGTACGTGGTCAGCAGCGCATCGCGGTCGCCAGCCAGGTTCTCGGGCGATAGCAGTTGTCCCGGAGATGTGTTCAGCATGGGCAGCAGCATGTCCGCGTTCATGTTTGCGTTGCCTTCAATGTGCACCGCGCCCACGCGCATCTGCGGACCTTCGTCGATGTGGTAATTCACCGTCAGCGGAGCGGTGCGGCCTCTCGCCGGCACGCTCGCCACGCTGCCCGGCGGGTCGCTGGCAGCCGCTTCCAGCGTGCTTGTCTCCGGCGATCCGATTTCGGGCGTGACCTTCACCTGCGCAAAGCCGTTGTTGCGGTAGACCGCCTCCAGCGCGCTTACATCGGCTGAAACCAGCGCCTGACTGTAGGACCCATGCCGGTCCAGCGTGGTCGCCGCGTGCACGCTGAGCATGTCCTCGAGCGTCGGGGAATCGAAGTAGTGGTTGCCGGTCACTACGACGTGTTCTACGCGCCGCCGCGGCCCCAGTTCGACCGTATACACAATGTTCACCTGGTCCGGCCGGGGCGAGGACTGCACGTGACTTACCTTCACGTCAAAGTAGCCTAGCCGCTGGTAGTAGTCGCGCAGCCGGCGATTCCCCTCATTCAAAAGGTCCTCGTCCACGCTGCCTTCTTCGAAGATCGGCACCAGCCGCCGCACGCGGTCGCTCTCCATGCTCGCGCCCTCGACGATCACCCGCACCACCGGGCCGCGGTTGGCCGAGAATTGGAAATCCGCCGTCCGCTCGTCCTCGCGGTACTTTTCCGATGCCAGCTTTACGTCGGCCTCCAGACGGTCCTGGTTCTGGTATCGCTTCAGCACGCCATCCAGCGCCCGGTTCACTGTGTCGCGATCGATGTGCGCACCGGCCTTCAAGTGCGCCGCGTGTCGGAACTCACCCGTGCTCATTCCCGCGTCACCCGTTACCTCAACCGTTCCCACCCGCGCCTGCACGCCGGAGTCAACATGGAATGAGATATCAGTCAGTTGCTCGCCGGGATGCGGCGTCAGCGTCTCTTTGATCACCGGATTGGGATAGCCGTTCGACGCCAGCGTAGCCTTCATCTGCACAATCGCCTGGGTCAGCCGCACATCGGTCAGCGGCGTGCCTGGCGCCAGTTGGCTGGCCCGCTCGAGCTGCGTGTTCGCGGTTGCGCCTTTGGCGCCGTCAACGCTTACCGTGCCGATGAACATCCGCGGCTTGCCGGTAAAGGTCAGCGCCACGCCGTCGCCTTCGGGCGCGCCTTCCACCTCCACAGTGTCGTAAAGACCAGTGGCGTACAACTGCCGCAGGCTTGTCTTCAGGAAATCGGCGCTCAGCGCAGTCCCGACGGCATCCTCCAGCCGCTGATCCAGCGGTTTGAGCCGGTCCGCCGGCACGCCCGCAAAAGAAATCCGCCGGATCGCCAGTCCTTCCCAGTGCAGCTCTTCCGCAGCGCCAGCCGCCGCAGCGCCCGACTCAGCCGCGCGCCCAAAGGCCTTTCCGCCGGAGATACCCAGAAGACAGGCCGCCAGCAGAACAGTCCCGGCCCATCGCCGCATCGCCGGGCATACACCTCGCAGCCGAGCTGCCCTTTGCCGCAAAACCATATCTCCAAACAGCCCGGGAACCACTCCGGAAAGGCCTCATAAACTCTAAAATCGTATCGCCGTCTCAGAGGGTGGAAAAAATTTAATGCCATCAGACGGAATCTTCCGCCCTCCCGGCAACTTTATTCGCTCATTTCTATACTAACGAGAATAGAAGCCCTTAGTTGCGATTCGTAGTTGCGATTGCAGGCTTCGAGTACGGCTCCCCAAGGAAGTAAATGCCCCGTTCTTCGTCTCCCGCGCAACCGCCGGATCCAGCCGCTGCGGCGAAAAGAAACACTGTGAATGCGGCTCCGGCCGGCCGGCCCGCCTTCACGCCCGCGGCCTCGCCCGATCCAGTCGAAACCGACGCGCTGGCCCGCGCCCAGGCAGGCGACCATCAGGCCTTCGCTCAGCTCTATGCAATCCACAAACGCCGAATCTACTCGCTCTGCCTCCGCATGGTCGGTAACATTGCCGAAGCCGAGGACCTTACCCAGGAGGCCTTCCTGCAGCTTCACCGCAAGATAGCCACCTTCCGTGGCGACTCCGCCTTTTCCACCTGGCTGCACCGGCTGGCCATTAACGTGGTCCTCATGCAGCTCCGCAAAAAAGGGCTTTCGCTCATCTCCCTCGATGAGGCCATGGAGCCCACTCCGGAAGAAGGTCCCGGCCGCAGCTTCGGCGCTCCCGACCTTACGCTCACCGG
>JASIJX010000286.1 GCA_030049955.1 Acidobacteriaceae bacterium | reverse complement strand
GCAGGTTTCGCCTATGCGCCCTATGGCAGTTTCGGCAACGCTTCCCGCTACCTCTCAAATCTTCGCGGACCCCATTACACAAACTGGGATAGCGCTCTTGAGAAGAATTGGAGCATTCGAGAGGCGATGAGGGCTCAATTCCGCTTTGAGACCTTCAATTCCTTCAACCATCCAAACTTCTATGCCCCGGGACCTGCAAATATGAGTCTGTATAGTCCCGGTAGTTTCGGGCTCATCACGACCGCATTCCCTGGCAGAGTCGTCCAGTTTGCAGGGAAGTTCTACTGGTGATTCATTCGTGACCCACTACGCCAAATTGCTGCTGGTTCTGCTGGCCGGATCGCTGATCGGATTCGGCCAGCAGCCACCCGCCTCAATCCTGGAATCTGTGCTTGCCGACGCGCAACGCGCTCAGGCTGCGGGAGACTACGCAGCCGCCGCGAAAGACTTGAAGCAGGCAGTGAGGTTGCAACCGGCCGTGCCGCAGATCTGGGCAAATCTCGGACTGATGCAGCATGAGACCGGAGATATTTCCGGAGCCATTGCCAGCTTTCAGCATGCGGTTCGTCTCGATCCTTCTCTCTACGTTCCCAATCTCTTTCTTGGAATCGATTACGCGCACTCGGGTAAGGCGCATGAGGCGGTCCCTTACCTGCTCACCGCGGAAAAGCTCAACAAATCAGATGCGCAAGCGCCGCTGGCGCTCGGCCGGACATATTTCGTCCTAGGCAAATTCAACGCGGCTGCACAGGAACTCGTGCGCTCGACCGCGCTTGGCCCAAAACTCGGCCCTGCCTGGTTCACGCTGGGAATTGCCCGCCTCGACGAAGTAGAGGAAGAGGCGCGAATCATGTCGGAGAAAGCGAAGGATTCGCCGTTCTCCGGTGCCTTGTACGCCGATTCGCTGGCAAAACAGGCGCGATTCAATGAATCCGCAAGCCTTTACAAGACTCTTCTTGACTCCAATCCGCAGCCGCCCTGCATTCGATCGAAGTACGGTTTTGCTCTTTTGCTGGGACATGACGAAGCAGGCGCCATCTCTGCTTTTGCTTCCGAAAGAGCTGCGCATCCTGAATGCGGCCTGGCTCTTCTCGGTCAGGCGCGACTTGCCATCAACGATGGAAATACCGATCAAGCGGCCGACTTGATTCGCGAGCTGTGGGAACGCGACCACGGATACTTTGTATCGAACGTCGCTGTCCTCCTGCAGGGTCTGCCGAGCGATAAGGCTGGATCGGTTGCCGCATTTCTCGCCGGAAACGAGTTCTTCCCTTCCGACCTGCGCGGCGCGCTGGCAACGGCCTTCAATCTGTCCGGCCTGGAGAGCGCGCCCTCCAATGACCCTGCCGTATCTACCGATTCACACCATACGGCGGTTGAGGACTACGCTGCGGGGCATTTCGCGCAGTGCGAACGCCGCCTCGCGTCGAGTGCGGCCCCGTTAAATGCCGAAAAACTTAGTATGCTTGTAGCCTGCTCCTTTTTCACCGGCGACAATCAGCGCGCGTTCCAGGCGGCATCCGCTCTGAGGTCGATGGAACCGAATTCCATCGAAGCGCTCTACTGGTCCATTCAGGCTGATGAACGGCTTGCCTTCGAAGCGCTCGCGCGCTTCCAGGAGTTGGATCCGGACTCGGCAAAGAATCATGTGCTTCTCGGCGACATCGATCATCAGCTCGAGCGCGACGACGATGCACAAGCGGAATACCTCAAAGCGCTTTCTCTCGCCTCCGGTGATATGGGAGCGATGGTCGGACTAGCAACGGTTTACCTGAGCAACAACAACGAGAAAGGTGCGATGAAGATTGCGCAAGCGGCGCTGTTGCGCACTCCGGATGATCCGGAACTCAATCTCATCGTTGCTGAGGCGCTCATCGCACAACATGAGTACGCCGAATCGCAGGCATATTTGACCAAGAGCCTGCACGCCAAGCCGCAAATGCTACCGCACATCCATGCGCTAATGGGCAAAGCCTACGCCGGAATGGGACAAACCGAGCAGGCAATTGAAGAGTTGAAGTTGGGAGAGTCAAGCGATGCGGATGGCTCGGTGCAGTATCTGCTTGCTCGTCTCTACCGCCAGATCGGCGACAACAAGGACGCAAACGACGCGCTCAACCGGATGAAGGAGATCAAACAGCAGCGCCAGGCGCGAGGGTACAAGCAGGTCCAGGATCCGGACCTGTCGCCACTGGAATCTTCAGTCGACCGGGCTCCCCCGCCATAAAGATTCATTCACCAATTTTTTGCCTTTTGAATTCAACATGGGGAGTTGCTTTCTTCTCAGGAGTTATCATGCGCTCGAAGGGGCTCTTTATAGTCGCAATTTTCGGATTATTTCTATTGGCCCCAGCATGGGCTCAATCAAATCCGGAACCGGCTGCTCCGAATTCTACGGCTTCCAATCTCCGCGACGGAGTAGAGATCGAAAATGCATCGTTGCACGAAAAAATCACAGCATTGCGCGACGATGTTCTCCGCATCCGCGTCTGGCGGGGGGACACTCCACCAGAGGATGCATCGTGGGCAGTGCTTCCGGAAGCGCGCCACGCATCCGTCTCTATAACGAGCGATGAAACAGCGGGACGGGTCGGGTTTCGCACCGGTACGCTAAAGGTAGCCGTCGATCGGCAAACGCTTGAGATCACCATTCAGGATTTGGCAGGGGAGATTCTTCAACAGGACGCGCGCGCCATCCGCTATGACGGCGACGCGTTCCGTATTTATAAAGTGATGCCACTCGACGAGCATTACTTCGGTCTCGGCGACAAGACCGGGCCGCTCGACCGGCGCAACGAAGCCTTTACGCTCTGGAATACTGACGCATACCGGTTCCAGGAATCAACCGATCCGCTTTACAAAAGCATTCCGTACTTCATGACTTATCGCGCAGGCCGAGCGGCAGGTGTGCTCGTCGACAACACTTGGCGCTCGAGCTTCGATTTTGGCAAAGAATCTCCGGTGGAGTATTCATTCGGGGCAATTGCAGGACCGGTGGACTACTATTTCTTCTACGGTCCTGACCCAAAGCATGTAGTGGAAACGTATGCATGGCTCACCGGAAAGCCTCCGCTCCCGCCACTTTGGTCGTTCGGTTTTCAGCAATCTCGCTACAGCTATACTCCTCAGTCACGGGTCCTTGAAGTTGCGAAACGCTTGCGCGCGGATCGGATTCCTGCCGACGCAATCTACCTCGATATCGACTATCAGGAGAAGAACCGGCCTTTCACAGTGGATCAATTGGCTTTCCCCGATCTCCCGGGAATGATCGCACGACTGAAAGCTGAAAATTTTCATCTAGTGATGATTACTGATCTGCACATTGCAGATCTGCCGGAGCCGACTTATCCCCCATACGACACGGGTGTCGCGGGCGATAACTTTGTAAAGAACCGCGACGGGTCAATCTATATAGGTGTTGTGTGGCCGGGTCAAAGCATATTCCCCGACTTCACACGTCAGGAAACGCGAAAGTGGTGGGGAACGCTTTACGCGGATTTTGTTCACGATGGAGCCGATGGCTTCTGGAATGACATGAATGAACCGTCGATCTTCAACACACCCACATCCACCATGCCATCGAACGTGGTGCACCGCATCGACGAGCCAGGCTTTGCTTCACGCGACGCGACACATGCGGAGATTCACAACGTCTACGGCATGCAGAACTCGCGAGCCACGTACGAAGGATTGCTCGTCCTCAACCCCGACAGCCGTCCGTTTGTTCTTACGCGGGCGACCTATGCGGGCGGACAACGTTATGCCGTAACCTGGACCGGCGACAACAGTAGCAGCTGGAATCATCTGCGTATGACGACCCCCATGCTCGAAAATCTGGGACTTAGTGGCTTTGCGTTCAGCGGCGCGGATGTGGGTGGGTTTGCCGGAACTCCTTCGTCGGAGTTACTTACCAGATGGTTGGAAGTGGCTGCGTTTCAGCCGATCGATCGCGACCATACCGAGAAAGGCACCGGGGATCAAGAGCCATGGGTCGGAGGGCCAGAGCAGGAGAATATCCGACGGCATTTTATCGAGACCCGCTACAGGCTGTTGCCGTATATCTACACGCTTGCCGAAGAAGCATCGCGCACCGGTCTGCCACTCGTTCGGCCGCTTTTTCTGGAATTTCCAGATGCCGCAGCGGATCGTCATCCGATGGACGTCGATTCGGGAGCCGGAGCTGAGTTCCTGCTTGGGCCCGATCTTCTGATAGCACCCCAGCCTTATCCCGACGAGATCGACAACTACCAGGTCGAGCTTCCAACATC
>JASIJX010000285.1 GCA_030049955.1 Acidobacteriaceae bacterium | reverse complement strand
GCA
Organism: Acidobacteriaceae bacterium; assembly: GCA_030049955.1. The sequence goes on along the minus strand of JASIJX010000285.1, from coordinate 8,980 downwards.
CCGACTGGCAGTGCTCGGGAACTTCGACCATCACCTGCACCAACGATTCGGCGGTTGCGCAGGACAGCTCGTATCCGGAGCTGACGCTCAATGTCAACGTGTCTTCGAGCGCGCCGGCGAGCATTCAGAACTCGGTCTCGGTGACGGGCGGCGGAGCGCAGCCGGCCAGCTCGAACACCGATACGATCAACGTGAGCGGGGCGCCGAGCATTACCAGTGGCCTCAGCACCACGTTTTCGGTTGGCACGGCGGGATCGTTCACGATTACTACGGCCGGAAATCCTACGCCGTCGATCACAGAGAGCGGCGCGCTGCCGAGCGGCGTTACGTTTACCAATAATGGCAACGGCACGGCCACGCTTGCCGGCACGCCGGCCGCGGGCACGGCGGGAGCGTATACGTTCTCGATCACCGCTACGAATACGCAAAGCAGCGTGACGGATTCCTTCACGCTGAGCGTGGATGGAAGCCCGTCGATCACGAGCGCCAGCGGTGCGACGTTTACTGCCGGCACTCTGGGCACGTTCGGCATCACTACTACGGGATATCCGCTTGCTTCCATCACGGAATCGGGCACCTTGCCAACGGGGGTGACCTTTGCCAACAACGGCAATGGCACTGCGACCATCAGCGGCACGGCGGCTGGCGGCACGGGCGGGACGTATCCGATCGTTCTCAGCGCTTCGAACGGCATATCTCCCGCCGCCACACAGAACTTCACTCTTACGGTGGTTCAAATACCGGCGCTCACTTCTCCGGCGCCGGGCAGCACGCTCGCAAGCGGGAGCGTGACGTTCCAGTGGTTGGCCGGGACCGGCGTGACCGAGTATGAACTGGCTGTGGGCACCGAGGGCATAGGATCATCGAATCTTTACTCGAGCGGCGCGATTGCGTCGACGGCTACGCAGGCAACGGTTCCCAATATTCCGGCCTACGGCGTGACCGTGTATGCGCGACTTTCCTACTACGTGGGTGGGACATGGAGCTCGGTCAATTACACGTACACCGAGTCCGGCACATCGACGCCGCCGGCCCTCACCTCGCCTGCGCCGGGCGCGACGCTGACCAGCGCCACAGGCAACAGCTTCTGCTGGAACCCAGGCGACGGGCCGTCGATGTTCGTGCTGGAACTGGGAACGACCAAGGGTGCATCGGACATCTACTCGAGCCCGTCGGCGACGGCCGCGACCTGCGCCAGCGGCATCACCGTGCCAGCCAATGGGGAGACGCTCTACGCATCGCTCAATTACCAGTTGAGCGGCCGCTGGTACTCGGTTTACGCCACCTATGTTGAGCCGGGCGCGCAGCCGCCTGCGCTGACCTCGCCCGCGGCCAGCTCGAGCCCGAGCGGCACGAACGTGAACTTCAGCTGGAGCCCGGGCGTTGGCAACGACGCCTATCAGTTGTTCGTGGGCACGGAGGGTGTGGGCTCGACGGATCTCTTCGCGAGTGGAGTAATTACGGCCGATCAGGCGACGGTGCCGAGCATCCCGGCTTACGGCGTCACTGTTTATGTGAGCCTCTACTACCGGCATCTGGGGACGTGGAATTCAATTGACTACACGTACACGGAATCGGGCTCGCCGACGCCGCCGGCATTTACCATGCCCGCGCCGGGCGCGACCTTGACCAGCGCGACGGGCAACAGCTTCTGCTGGAATCCGGGCGCCGGGCCGTCGATGTTTGTGCTGGAACTGGGCACGACGAAGGGCGCTTCGGACGTCTACTCGAGCCCGTCGGCAACGGCGGCGACCTGCGCCAGCGGCATCACCGTACCGGCCAATGCGGAGACGCTCTACGCATCGCTCAATTACCAGTTGAGCGGCCGCTGGTACTCGGTTTACGCCACCTACGTGGAGCCGGGCACGGCACAGCCGCCGTCGCTGACCTCACCCGCGTCCGGCTCGAGCCCGAGCGGCACGAACGTGAACTTCAGCGGGAGCCCGGGCGTTGGCAACGACGCCTATCCGTTGTTCGTGGGCACGGAGGGCGTGGGCGCGACGAACCTCTTCGCGAGTGGAGTGATCACGGCCGATCAGGCGACGGTGCCGAGCATCCCGGCTTACGGCGTCACTGTTTATGTGAGCCTTTATTACAGGCATCTGGGCACCTGGAATTCAATTGACTACACGTTCACCGAGTCCGGCTCGCCGACGCCCCCGGCGTTCACCACGCCCGCGCCGGGCGCGACGCTGACCAGTTCGACGGGCAACAGCTTCTGCTGGAACCCGGGCGACGGGCCGTCAATGTTTGTGCTGAATCTGGGAACAACCACGGGAGCATCGGACGTCTACAAAAGCCCGTCGGCGACGGCCGCGACCTGTGCGACCGGCATTACGGTGCCTACCGGCGGCACGCTCTATGGCAGGCTCGATTACCAGTTGAGCGGCCGCTGGTACTCGGTTTACGCCACCTTTACGGAGCCGTAGCATGACTAGCCCTGGGGCTGCGCTATCCGGCGCGGCCTCAGGAGGTTCCGGGCGGAATTGATGATCTGAATCTGAAGGTGCAAAGGGCGGCGGGACGTTCACGAAATTTTTCTGCTAACTAATCCTTTAGTTGCTCGTCCATCGAGTGCAAGCAATGCCGCCGAAGAAATCCAATACGCTGACCGAGGCCGAGCTGAGGCTGATGAAGATCCTCTGGCACCGCGGGGAATCTGCGGTGACGGACCTGGTGTCGGCCATGCCCGAGGGCGAAACATTGGCGTATAACTCCGTGCTTACGACGATCCGGATCCTGGAGCAGAAGGGGTACGTGGAGCACCGGCAGGAGGGGCGGGCGTTCGTTTACCGGCCGTGCGTGGCCGAACACGAGGCCAGCCGCAGCGAGGTGAAACACGTGCTGAGCCGGTTTTTCGGCAACTCGCGGGAAAAGCTGCTGCTGTCGCTGGTGGGCGATGAAGAGATTACGCCGGAGGAGCTGGCGCGGCTGAAGGCGGCTATCCGGCTGGCGGAAGAAAAGTCGGACCAAGATCGGGACGGGGCGTAGACGGATGGAACTGATGGAGATCTTCCGGGAGTTCGCGCAGGCGGCTGGAACGGCTGCGGTTGCGGCGCTTTGGCAGGGCGCGGTGCTGGCGGCGGTGCTGGCGGTTTGCCTGCGGATTACGCCGCGGCTTTCGGCGGCGGACCGGTTCCGGGTGTGGGCGGCGGGATTGGCAGCGGCGGCGTTGCTGCCGTTTCTGCCGTGGTTGATTGAGATCGGGACGGGCTCTTGGGCCGGCGCTGCGGATGTGGCGGGCGCGGGCGCTGCGGGTGGGGTGAGACCCTGGCTGATCGATCCGCGCTGGGCGCTGGTGATTGCCGGTGTGTGGATTGCGGCTTCGGCGTGGCGGCTGGGGGACCTGGCGGTGCATGGATTGCGGCTGCGGAGGCTGTGGAAGCGTGCGCTGCCGATAGGTTTCGAGAGTGCACGGATTGAAGTTTGCACGACGCGGGATCTGGACCGGCCGAGCGTGATTGGGTTTTTCCGGCCGCGGATTTTGATTCCCGCGTGGCTGCTGGAGCGGCTGACGAAGCGCGAGTTGGAGCAGGTGGTTCTGCATGAGGCCGAGCACCTGCGGCGGCGGGACGACTGGACCAACCTGGCGCAGAAGCTGGCGCTGGCGCTGTTTCCGCTGAACCCGGCGCTGTGGTGGATGGAGCGGCGGATGTGCCGCGAGCGCGAAATGGCCTGCGATGAGGCGGTGGTGCGGGCGACGGAGAAGCCGCGCGATTATGCCGCTTGCCTGGCGAGCCTGGCCGAGCGCGGACTAGAGCGTCGACTGGGGCGGCGATTGGCGCGTGGAGGGGAAGCGCTGAGTTTGGGGGCGTGGCAGCGGCGGCCTGAGCTGGTGGAGCGGGTACACAGGATTTTGAAGCGCGGACCGGGATTGAGCAGAGCGGCGGCGCGGGGACTGCTGGCAGTGGTGGGTTGCGGACTGGTGCTGGGCTCGGTGGAGTTCGCCCGGTGCCCGCAACTGGTGGCATTTGCGGCTCCGCAGACTGCGACGGCGCAGGATGGCGCTGGCGGGCAGCTTGCGGCCGATAACGAGGCGCTGAGCGGGTACAGGATGGTGAATGCGGTCGCGCGGGTGCCGAGCCGCGCGGAATTGGCGGCGATGGAAAAGGCGTCTCAGGCTGCGCGAGTGCAGGGGGTTCCCGCCCTTGCGATAGAAAAAAACCGCAAGGACGGGGTACGGACGGCGTCGATGGCTCGGGGCGAGGCTCGGACGGCTTTGATGGCGCGGACGCAGATGGCTCGGGATGGGGCGCGGCACAGCGCTCTGCAGGCGCGGCCGGCTGAAATGCAAGCCGCTATGACGGCGCAGGCTGGTCAGGCTCCTGTTCAGGAGCTTGTGGTCTTCACGGCGTTCGAGCAGGTGGAGGCGGTCGATTCCAAGCCTGGGGCTGCGCAGCCGGTGAGCGAGAACCAGACGCAGACTAAGTCGGCTGTTGCGCGGCAGGTCACGGTTACGCAGTTGATTTTGAGGGTTTATCCGGCAGAGTCGAACAGATCTGGTGCAGAAAAGGCCGGTGCAGGAAACGCCAGTTCAGGCAGCACAAATTCCGGATCGAATTCCAGGTCGAGTTTCAGTTTAGGGCCAGCGCCTGCGCAGCAAATGGTTCCGCTGCGCGATGGCTGGCTGGTGTTTGAACTTTAATCACGCAATTGCAACAGAATTTTCAATTCACGATGAGGTTAACCATGTCCGCACCAACTAATTCTTTAATAACCAGAGTCAAACGGCTGGTAATTCCGGCAGGCTGCGCTTCGGCGCTGGTGCTTGCGGGGGCGCTGGCCTTCAATCACAACATGGCGCATGCGGCTATCGGCGAAGCTGCGCCGCTGAACGAGAGCGCGGTGTCGCCGCTAGTGGCGCTGGACAATGCAGTGGAAGCTGTTGCAGCCCGCGTGACGCCGGCCGTGGTGAACGTGGCCGTGACCGCGAAGGTGACGGGCGACGATGATGAGGAGGGCGGCAATGGAGCGCAGCAGGGACCAGGCGGGATTTCTCCGCAGGATCTGCCTCCTGGATTCCGGCAGTTCTTCTTTGGGCCGGGCGGCATGCAGGGTATGAAGCCGCAGCCGCAGATTGAGCACGGCATCGGCAGCGGCGTGATTGTTTCGCCCGATGGCTATATCGTCACGAACGATCACGTGGTGAATGACGCTACGCAGATTCGCGTGACGCTGAACGATCGCCGCATCTTCCCGGCGAAGGTAATCGGCGTGGACAAGCTCAACGACCTGGCGGTGATCAAGATCGATGCGCACAACCTGACGAGCATCGCGTGGGGCGACTCGACGAAGGTGAAGCCAGGCGAGACGGTGCTGGCATTCGGTAATCCGTTCGGGAATTTTCCGTTCACGGTTACGCGCGGCATCGTGAGCGGTGTTGACCGGCCGAATCCTTACAGCGACGATCCGCGGAAGCCGGGCGCGTTTATCCAGACGGACGCGGCCATCAACCCGGGCAACAGCGGCGGGCCGCTGGTGAACGCTTATGGCGAACTGGTCGGCATCGACACGTTCATCATCTCCAACAGCGGATCGTTTGCCGGCGCGGGCTTTGCGATTCCTTCGCAGATCGTGAAGTCGACGGCGGAGCAGATTATCAAGAATGGAAGCGTACATCACGGTTATCTCGGCATCAGCATGCAAGACGTGAAGCCGGAGAACGCCAGCTTCTTCAACCTGCCTGATGCTTCAGGAGCGATCGTAAGCCAGGTGACGCCCGATTCGCCTGCGAGCCGCGCCGGATTGCAGCGGGGCGACGTGCTGCGCGAGCTGAACGGCAACAAGATCGCGAACGGCAGCGCGCTGCAGGTGGCGGTGAGCGAAACGACGCCGGGAACCGTGATCGAGCTCGGCATCCTGCGCAACGGCAAGGCGCAGACGCTGAAGGTGACGGTGGGCGAGTTCCACAAGAACGGGAGCGAAGAGGCAGAAAGCGGTGCACCGGGGCAGAACAAGGCCCCTCTGGGTGTTACGCTCGGTGATCTGACGTCGGACGTGCGTCAGCAGTACAACATTCCGGATACGGTGAAGGGTGCGGCGATTGCGGAAGTGCGGCCGGGCAGCCCCGCGGACGATGCGGGTTTGGCTCCGGGCGACGTGATCCTGGAAGTGAACCGTAGGCCGGTGCAGGATGCCCAAAGCGCCGTGGATGCAGTTCACGCGGCGCCGGAAGGCAAGGACATCCTGCTGCTGGTGTGGGCCAATGGCGGCGCGAGCTATCGCGTTGTGCATCCGGCGGGCAATCAGCAGGATGGAATGTAACGAATAAGTAAGACAACAACGCGGGCTCTGGCCGGTGGAAGATTGCCGACCAGAGCCCGCGTTTTTTGCTGGGCAGAAGCAAAAGCCGTGGAATACGTTCGCGGCGTAGAGACGAGGGCGTGAATTGCCGCCGTCTTAGGATCAGGCGGTGGATCAGGCGGTTTCTTCGTGCAGCAATTGCTTCAAAGCGACATTGAGGTCCGGATTATCGACTGCTTCCTCAGTGATCATCTCCGGGGAAAGATAATGCGGGTTGATGTGCGAAAGAGTCTCGTTGATGAACACCTCACGGTGCGCGAGAAGCGCCTGGCGCAGGTAAACGCGCGGCAGCGTGCCGGCGTGATACTGACAGATGCCGCCGACGTCGGGATTTTCGCGGATAAATGCTTCGAGCCGGTATTCATAGTCAAGGAGCTTGGAGAAATCCTTTTCGGGGCCGAACTCCCATGACATATCGCCGGTACCGAAGAGACCTGCATAACCGTCGCTACGGGCCTTTTCGAGCGAGGTCGTGAGCGTCTCCAGCATGTAATCGATATCGAATTTTCCGTCGCGCAGGTGGTTGGGAACGGAAGAAAAAATGAGATTGCCCAGCGCGACTTCCTGCACAACATCGACTCCGGCTGCGGCCAGATAGGATCGCATGCCGGCAACCATGGGACGGCTGTTGAGGCAGAGACAGCGATACCTCAGATGCAATTTTTGGTGAATAACGACGGCAATCGCCGCGAGATGTTGCGACGGGGAGCCTTCGTAGATCAGGCATTGGTGCCGGGGGGCCGAATCCATGAGCAGATTCAGTATAGCCAAGCGAGACTTGGATGGACGAACATTAATTTCGCGCGAATCAGGATTATCTGCTGCGCATGCGCCGCAGCGCCAGCTTTGCGGCGTTGTATCCGCACATGCCGTGGACGCCGGCGCCGGGAGGCGTGGACGCCGAGCAGAGATAGATGTGGGGATTGCTGGTGGCGTAGTGGCGCATGGTGGGGCGGAAGAGCATCTGTTGAATGCTGATCTCGCCGCCGGAGATGTCGCCGCCGATGAGGTTGGCGTCCATGGATTCAAGTCGCGCCGGCGGCGAGATGCTGCGCGCCAGGATGCAATCGCGGAAGCCGGGAGCGAAGCGCTCGATCTGCGCTTCGATGCGCTGGGTCATGTCGAACGATGAGCCGTTGGGGACGTGGCAATAGGCCCAGAGCACATGCTTGCCGTGGGGCGCGCGGGCGGGGTCGAAGAGCGACGGCTGGGCCGTGAGAACGAAAGGGCGTTCCGGTTCGCGGCCATGGGCGACGGCTTGCTCGGATGCGGCGATCTCTTCAAACGTACCGCCGAGATGAACAGTAATGGCGCGGCGACACTCGGGCGCGCGCCAGGGAACGGGATCGGAGAGCGCGTAGTCGACTTTGAATGCGCCGGGGCCCTGGCGAAAATCGGCAAGAGCCAGGCGATGGCCGAGGGTGAGTTGATCGCCGGCGAGGGTAAGCAACTGGCGCGGCGCGATGTCGCACATGACGAGTGCGCCGTCGCGGGTGAGCTCGCGGAAGGATGCCGCATCGATGCGACTGCCGGTGTGCACCGTGCCGCCGAGCGATTCGAGATAACCAACGAGCGCGTGGGAGATGGCGCGCGCGCCGCCGCGTGGGATGGGCCAGCCAATTGCGTGGAGCGAGGCCGCGAACATGAGGCCAATGCTGGCGGTGAGCGGCTGGTCGAGGCTGAGGAGCGAGTGGCCGGCGAGGCCAGCGAAGACGGCGCGCGTACGCGGGCTGGTGAAGTGACTGCGTACCAGCGACTGCGCCGAGAACATGGCCGAGAGGCCGAAGATTGCCATGCGCAGCGGATGATGCGGCAGACGCAGCGGGGGAGCAAAGGCGTCGGCGGCGAATTCTTTCCAGTGTCGAGCCACCGGGCCGACGTGCCTGCACCAGACTTTTCCGTCGGGGCCGAGTGCGGCGCAGGTTTCATCCAGATTGCGTTCGATGACTACTGCGGTGCCATCGTCGAGCGGGTGCGCCAGTGGAGCGTCAGCGTGGATCCACTCAAGGCCGTACTGATCGAGCGGCAGCGTGGTGAAAAAGGGAGAGCCGGCAGCGAGAGGATGCACGGCGGAGCCGAAGTCGTGCAGGAAGCCGGGCAGGGTGAGCGGCAGAGTGCGCGCGCCGCCTCCGGGCTCGGCTTCGGCTTCGAAGACTTCGACACGAAATCCGGTGTGCGAGCCGGGGCGCAGCCCAGACTGGGCCAGCACGATGGCTGCCGCAAGGCCGTTGGGGCCGGAACCGATGATGGAGGCGCGGGTTAGCAATTTAGCGGTGCTAGCGGCGTTAGCAAGTCAGGAGGCCGGTGAATCGCTGGCTGAGCCCATGCGCGATCCCGCGATAAGCCTCGAAAGCATTTATAGAACAATCGCGACTAAAGCTGCGTAAAATCGCAGACTGTCAACCGGTCGATAGCTCGACTAGCTCCGCTAACACCGCTAACTCGGCAAGCGTTGCTGCTTTCAATCGTGCGGCGGCAGCTCTTCGGGCATCTGGATGGCTTCGAACTTTCCGTCGGGGCGGGCGGCGAGCTCGGGTGCGTACAGGCCGAGATAATCGCGGCGCCACCAGTTGCCGGTTTGGCGCTTTTCTTCGCGGCCGGTGAACCAGTACTGCCATAGTACTGCCCTTACGTATTTTGGCGGCGCGTTCGGAAAGGGATTGTCTTTGAAAAGCGC
>JASIJX010000284.1 GCA_030049955.1 Acidobacteriaceae bacterium | reverse complement strand
GCACCGACTGGCAGTGCTCGGGAACTTCGACCATCACCTGCACCAACGATTCGGCGGTTGCGCAGGACAGCTCGTATCCGGAGCTGACGCTCAATGTCAACGTGTCTTCGAGCGCGCCGGCGAGCATTCAGAACTCGGTCTCGGTGACGGGCGGCGGAGCGCAGCCGGCCAGCTCGAACACCGATACGATCAACGTGGATCAGCCCCCGTCTCTGGGGATTAGCGTGACGCACACGGGCACCTTCACGCAGGGGCAGAACGCGGAATGGGATATCACGGTGACGAATACCGTGTCCGGCAGTACGACTTCAGGTACGGTGACCGTAAGCGACACGCTCCCGACCGGATATGTGCTCTACAGCTACAGCGGCACGGGGTGGTCGTGTGCCGGGTCGTCGACTGTAATCTGCACTTCCACACAAGGAGTGAGCGGCGGATCGTCCTATGCCGCGCTGGCAGTGATGGTCAGCGTGCCGATGAATTCGCCCACCTACGTGACAGACCAGGCAATCGCTTATGGCGGTGGGGACCCGGTCCACATCAGTGCCGCTACTGCAGCAATCAGCAACCAGAATCCGGTGACTGTGGTTCAGGTGCCGCTTGCCGTCACAGTCACGGGCGGAAACAACCAGTTGGCTCAGGTCATGAGTGTATTCTCGAGTTCGCTGCTCGTCACCGTCACCGATGGGGCCAATGCTCCCATCAGCGGGCAGAGCGTCACCTTTACGGCGCCTGCCGGTGGACCAAGCGGCACGTTTTCCGACAGCTCAAATACTGTCACCGCCACAACCAACAGCAGCGGCCAAGCCACGGCGGTATTCACGGCTAATACGGTGACTGGCCTGTATGCGGTAACTGCGCAGGCCGGCAGCGGAGGGCCGACGAATGAGTTCGTCTTGAGCAATACAGCGGGCCCTGCTGCAGTTGTGGATGTGGTTAGCGGCACCGCCCAATCGGCAATCATCGGGCAGAGCTTCTCGAACCCACTCAATGTGCTGGTGCTCGATCCCTACGGCAATTTCGTGAGCGGCGCCACCGTCACTTTCACGGCACCGAGCTTGGGAGCAAGCGCGACGCTGTCTTCAGCGGGAAGCTGCATGACCGCCACGAGCGGCCAGTGCTCAGTGGTTGCCACGGCCAACAGCACGACAGGCAGCTACAGCGTCACGGCTTCGTCGGGCGCTGCAGTTCCGGCGAGCTTCAGCCTGACCAACGCCCCGCTTCCGAACTACGTAGTCAACACGACAACCGACGACCTGATCGGAACCGGGTCGAACTGCACCAGCTCGCCGGAAGGAATTTGCACGCTGCGTGATGCGCTGGCAGCGGCGCAAAGCACCAGCGGCGGGAACATCACATTTGATCCGACGGTGTTCTCGGCGGCTACGACCATCACGCTGGCGTCCGGCGCTGCGCTGCCGGTGACAACCAATACAACCATTACTGGTCCAACGAACGGCGGTATAAATCTAGTGACGGTGGCCGGAAACAGCAGCTCCGGACTGGGCGGCACTGTTTTCAGCGTGAACTCCGGCGTTGCGTCCATCTCATATCTGAACATCAATAATGGAACCGGAACCAGTGGGTACGGCGGCGGTATCTACAACCAGGGCACGCTCACGCTTGCCAACTGCCAATTCGTGGCTGACGAGACTTCCGCCAGCGGCAGCAACAGCGAATCTGTTGGTGGCGCCATTTACAATACCGGCACCCTGATCGTAAGCAGCGGATACTTCTCTAGCGATTCAGCGACCGCTCTCGGCAGTGGCAGCGTGGCCTATGGAGGCGCCATCTTCAACGACGGCGGCTCGGTGACCGTGACGGCCAGTACCTTCAATGCCAATAGCGTGTATAGCGGAGCGAGCGGAGCGGGCGGCGGCTCCATCGCCAACCATGGTGGCACGCTAAACGTGAGCGGCAGCACCTTCTTCGGGAATACCAGCGCTGGCAACAGCGCCTCCAGCGGCGGTGGAATTTACAACTGGAGCAATGGTAGCGTCACGGTAACGTACAGCACCTTCTACAGCAATAGTGCGACGGGAACGGCAAATGCGGGCGGGGCCCTACTCAATGGCCAGGGTAGTCTGGCCGTCACCAACACCACCTTTTACAACAATTCGGCGAGCGGCCTGGGCTCATCGAGCGGCGGTGCCATCTACAACTACAGCACGCTTGCCGTGTCAAACAGCATTCTTTCCGGCGACAGCGGAGGGGAGTGCAACGGCAGCGCATGTCCTGCCAACGGCACGAACGGCGACGTGGTGGGCGGGGCCGCGGACCTTTCGTCCATCGGCAATTACGGGGGGCCGACGCAGACTATGATCCCGCTTCCGGGCTCACCGGCCATGTGCGCCGGATTGCCAGCCGGAATCCCGAATGGCGTAACCACCGACCAGCGCGGCTTCCCGAACACAGATGTAACCTACACCGGTTATTCGGCCAGCACGCCCTGCGTGGATGCTGGCGCGGTGCAGACCAATTACTCGATGAGTTTCACAGCTCCTGTTTCGAACGTGGCGCCCTACATCGCCATGAACCCAGCGCCGGCTGTCACGCTCGACGAAAGCGGCGAGCCATTTACGGTGGCAGTCACGATTCCGCTGACGCTCACAAGTTCTCCGTCAGGTGCGACGCTGAGCGGCGGCTCGGCCGCGACAAGCGCGGGAGTAGCGAGCTATACCTCACTCAGCGTCAACCAGCCTGGCACCGGTGATCAGCTCACCTCGACGCTGCCACTGAATCCGGCGCTCACCCCAGGGCCGACGATCTCTGCGACGAGCGGCACGTTTGACGTATCGCAAATTACGCCCACGCTGAGCTTCACGCCGACGCCGGTCTCGCAGAACTATGGAGCCGCGATCACCAGCGGCGCGCTTGACGCCGTGGCCAGCTACAATAGTTCGAACGTCGCGGGCACGTTTGCCTATAGCACGACGGTGAACGGCAATACAGTCCCGCTGACGGCGGGCTCCACGGTCCTGCCGGTGGGCAGCTACACAATTACGGCGACCTTTACGCCCAGCGACACGTCGACCTACAAGACGGCCTCAACGACGGCTACGTACAGCGTGACCCAGGCATCGGTTACAGCGATCGTTACTGCGAACAACAAGATGTATAACGCGTCGACAGCAGCAGCGATCGCATCCTGCACGTTATTGGGTCTGGCCGAGGTCGACAGTGGGAACGTGACGTGCTCGGCGTCAGGCGCGAGCTTCGCTACGAAGAACGTGGGATCGAACATCACCGTGACAGCGACGGGCATCAGCCTGAGCGGAGGCGCGGCGGGTAATTACACGCTGAGTTCGACAACGGCGACAACTACCGCGAACATCGCGGCGGAGCCGCTGACCATCACCGCCGCTACGAATACAAAGACCTACGACTCGACAACCGCAGCCGCCGGGGTACCCACAGTGGGCGCGGGACAACTACAAGGTTCCGACACACTTACCAGCATGGCCGAGACCTACGCGACTGCAAGCGCCGGCACAGGCGAGACCCTGAACGTGAGCGCCTACACCGTGAACGACGGCAACAACGGCAATAATTACCAGGTCACTACCGTCGTGAACAACACGGGCGTGATCAACCCTGCCAGTTTGACGGCTTCGGTCACCGCGAGTAACAAGACTTACAACGGCTCGACGACAGCGACGATCACAACCTGCACCCTGAGCGGCGTCTACATGGCCGACAGTGGCAACGTAACGTGTTCGGCCAGCGGAGCCACGTTTGCTAAGAGCGGCGCTGGAAGCAGCATCGTTGTTACCGCGATGGGGATCAGCCTGAACGGCAGCGCAGCGCGAAATTACACGCTGAACTCCACAACGGCGACAACCACCGCGACCATCGTGGCGGCGCCGCTCACCATTACGGCCAGCAGCGAATCCTTCGTCTACGGCGGCACGGTGCCTGGAATTACGCCGAGCTACAGCGGCTTTGTGGGGACAGATTCAGCATCGAGCCTTAGCACCGCGCCCACGTGCTCCACTACTGGAACCAGTACCAGCCCGGTGGGCAGTTATCCCAGCACCTGTTCGGGCGCACTCGATGCGAATTACACCATCAGCTACACGGCGGGCAACGTGAACGTAACCCAGGCCGCACTGATAGTGGCCGCCAGTGCCACCAGCACTCCTTATGGCTCGGTGCCCGCGGTGAGCCCCAGCTACAGCGGCTTCGTGGCCGGCAACACGGAGGCCAGCCTGACCGTGGCGGCCTCGTGCTCGACTACTGTGACCAATGCAACGCCTGTGGGAACGTACACCGGCGCGAATACCTGCGCGGGCGCGGTCGATCCCAACTACAACATCACGTATATGCCCGGAGAGGCGACGGTGATGCAGGCCCAGCAAACTATCAGCTTTATGCAGCCGTCTTCGCCGGTAACCTATGGCGTTGCGCCCATTAGCCTGAACTCGACGGCGAGTTCAGGACTAGCGGTAGCGTTCAGCGTTGTCTCCGGACCGGGATCGATCACCGACAACGCGCTGGCGGTGACCGGAGCGGGGATGGTCGTGGTGGCTGCGAACCAATCCGGCAATACGAACTACGCATCTGCGCCGCAGTTAACTCGGACCGTTACGGTGAATGACGCCACACTGACCATCGCGGCCAGCAACTCGACGCGAGTCTATGGCGCGACAAACCCAACGTTTACCGGCACAGTGACGGGCCAGCAGGACGGGGACACGTTCACTGAGAACTTTACGACCCCGGCCGCGCAGAGCTCGAGCGTGGGTACGTATGCAATCGTGCCCTCGGTAGCAGGTGCGAATCTGGCCGACTACACGCAATTGGTAACCGATGGCATCTTAACCATCACCCAGGCAGCCAGCATTACCACCCTGCAGGCGGGCAGTACGTCGGTTACGCCGGGTCAGAGCGTGATGCTCACTGCGACAGTAACTTCGACCACCAGCGGAACGCCGACAGGCACAGTGGACTTCTACGACAATGGCACGCTGCTCAACGCAACGCCTGTGGCGCTCTCGAGTGGTATGGTCACGTATTCCACCGCCGCGCTTACAGCTGGCGTTACGAATAACGTCACCGCGACGTACTCCGGCGACGTGAACTTCCTGGGCAGCAACTCGGCGAGTTCCTCACCGTCGAGCATCAATGCAGCGCCGCTCGACTTCACCATGACGCTTGCGGGCCCGTCGGATCTGACGCTCGAGCCGGGACAGAGCGTCAGCTTTAAGGTGCAGGTTACGCCAGACTACGGTGCCTATGCCGGAACTGTGAACTTCACCGTTAGCGGGCTGCCGCCCAGCGCGACCGTCACATTCTCGCCAGTGTCCATCGCTGCGAACAGCGGGCCGCAGACCGTTACTGTCATCATCACCTCGGCGTCCACTACCGCTGCGCTGCATCGGAACCGAGGACCGTGGTCGCCCAGGCGCATAATCGCACCCTTTGGGCTGGCCTCCCTGCTGCTCTTCGGCGCAGGATCGCTGCGCAAGCGCAGCCGCACGCTGCGCGGCATGCTGTGCGTGTTGGTGCTGCTGGGCACGGGAGCAGCAGCTACGACGCTGAGCGGCTGCGGCTCGAACGCAGGCTTCTTTGCCCAGGCGCCGCAGAACTATACCGTCACCATTACCGCTACATCCGGCAATCTGCAACACTCCACCAACGTCACCCTGAACCTGCAGTAGCGATGTGCCGGGTGCGCGGGCCGGCAACGATTTCGCGCGCCCGGCGGGAGAGGCGCAATGCAACGAACGCTGAAGACTGTGCTGCCGGCGCTGGTGATTGCCGCAGCGACGATAGGTAGGGCTTCCTCCGCGCAGACGATATCGGCTCCGCAGAAGTCCGCGCTTGAGATTGCCTTCACCTATGCCGCGACGACCACCGACGAAACCGGCGGCATGCGCTTCTGGATGCAGGGCGGCGTAGCGCAGATCGACGGCCGCTTCTACGGTGGCTGGGGCGTAGTGGCCGACATCGCCGGCGCGCACATCGCCAACATCAACTCGACAGGCGTGGGCCTCGACTTGGTCACCGCAACTTTCGGCCCGCGCTATACCTGGAAGCCCGCGCACAGCCGCTACGGCTTCTACGGGCAGGGACTGCTGGGCCAAGCCTGGGGTATGAACAGCGTCTTTCCAGGCCCCGCCGGCGCCAACACCGCCGCCAACGGCATGGCCATAAAAGCCGGGGGCGGCGTGAACATCAACGTCGGCTGGAACTTCGCGCTGCGCGTGGTCGAAGCCAATTACCTCCGCACCCAGCTCCCCAACTCTACCAACAACGTGCAGAACAACCTCATGCTTGGCGCTGGTATCGCGCTGCGGTTCCGGTAGGCTCGATGCAGCGCCAGCGGGTAAAACTTGTTAGTTTCTAATGCCGTTACTATTCTCAGGAGTACTTTTTGTAAATGGACACTACCCCGGATTCATCATTTCGGTTGTCTTACCGGCAAACCGGAAATTACAGGATTTCTGGATAATATCTGTCTAAGGTTTGGATTGCTGACTAACCGTCAGGAGCGGAGAATTCGATTCATAACCATTCACGCTTCGCCTCTAAGAGCTATTGCACGCTAAGCTTTGAGAGGAGATAAATATCCCTTGACATCAGGTAAGAACTGTTCTTGCCATGGAAGTTAAACAGTCGATTCCGCTCGAGCGTCGGTTCACGATTGAGCAGTTCAACCGCATGTTCCCCGATCACGACGCCGGCCTTGATTGGCTCATGGCGCAGCGTTATCCGGGATACATGGCTCAGTGTTCCTACTGCAACGTCGAGCGCAAATTCCACCGCGTGACGACGCGGAAGGTGTATTCGTGCGACCACTGCGGCACGATGATTGCACCGATGGCGGGAACGATCTTTGAGAAGTCCAGCACGTCTCTCCGGCTGTGGTTCTATGCCATGTACCTCATGTCTGCAACCCGCTGCGGCATCTCCGCGAAGCAGATTCAACGGAAAGTCGGCGTCTCGCACAAAACAGCGTGGCGTATGTTCAAGCAGATTCGAACCCTGATGTCGGAAGACATCAGATTGGAAAGGACCACAGTAGAAGAAGACGAGATGTACTTTGGCGTAAAAAGCAAAAATAAGCATCGGAGCAAACGCAAGGGTTTCGATGGCCGCAGCAACGATGACAAGACTCCTGTCTTCGGCATGATTGAACGCGGTGGGCGGGTGGTCGCAATGGTCACTCCAGTTGCAAAGGCTGGGCCGTCCTTCCGATCATTCATGAGCGCGTACTGCCAGAGAGCATTGTCTACACGGACGATTATCCGATCTATGACAAACTGGCTCAGCATCCGAATGCATACGTTCATCGCCGCATTCAGCACACGCAGAAGGGTAAGCGTCATTTTCAGGCCGCATTGACCGCGTGCGGTTGAGGGTTGAGGATGTGCCTGTGAGTGAGACAGGCGAGGCAGTGGTGAGCAAGCGGGCGCGGCGCGATTACCGCGTGGCGGAGAAGCTGCGGATGGTGGAGGCGACTCTTGAGCCGGGGTCGTCAGTGGCGCGAGTGGCGCAGGCCAACGGAGTCAACCCCAACCTGATCTTTGTGTGGCGCAAGCAGCACCGCGAGGGGCGATTGGTCGATAGCGGCAAGAGCGAGTTGCGGCTGCTGCCCGTATCGATGACGGATGCTCCGGCCCAGACGATCAGTAGAAGAAGTTCTGAGGCGCCGGTGCAGACCGGAACATTGCACGTTGAGTTGCCGCGCGGGCGTGTTCGCATCGAAAGCGCGGATGCGGCATCGTTGCGCATGGTGCTGGAGATGCTGCTGCGGTGATCGACTTCCCGGCGAAGACTCGGATCTGGATTGCGGCGGGGGTCACCGACATGCGGCGAGGTTTCCAGGGACTGAGCGCGCAAGTGCAGACGGTGTTGAACGAGCAGCCTTACTCCGGACATGTGTTCGTCTTTCGCGGCAGGCGCGGCGACATGATCAAGGTGCTCTGGTTCGACGGCGATGGCTTGTGCCTGTTTCAGAAGCGGCTGGAGCGCGGACGCTTTGTGTGGCCGCAGGCCCAGAGCGGGACCGTATCGCTTACTCGCGCGCAGTTATCGATGTTGTTGGAAGGCATTGACTGGCGGAGGCCGGAGCGAACGTGGCAGCCGCAAGCAGCAGTGTGAACCTCATTTGCCACGTTTACCCACATAGATTCATGGCATACTACTCGCGTCATGGCGGCCACCAGCGCGACGCTTCCCGATCTGAGCACACTGGATGCGGAAGCGCTGAAGACGCTGGTGCTGGCGCAGCATAACGAGCTTCTCTGCCATAAGAGCGAGATCGAACATCTGCAGTTACTCATTGCCAAGCTGCGGCGGATGATGTTCGGACGTTCGTCTGAAAAAGTTCAGCGGCAGATCGAGCAACTGGAGTTGAAGCTGGAAGAGTTGGAGTCGGCCCGCGCCGAGCATGCCGCACTCCCGCCTTTATCGTCTGCTGTAGAACCGGAACGGAAGTCCTCGCGCCGCGCTCTTCCGGAACATCTGCCGCGAGAAGTTGAGACCCACATGGCCGTGCACGATGCCTGCCCGAAGTGCGGCGGCGCATTGCGCAGGCTGGGCGAGGATGTCTCCGAAGTTCTGGAGTATGTGCCGAAGAGCTTCAAGATCATCCGCCACGTGCGCCGAAGTTCACCTGCGCAGGCTGCGAACACATCGTGCAGGCCGATGCGCCTTCCCGCCCGATTGCGCGCGGCATCGCCGGTCCGGCATTGCTGGCCCACGTGCTGGTGTCGAAGTATGCCGATCATCTTCCGCTCTATCGCCAGTCGGAGATCTACGCTCGCCAGGGCATCGAACTGGACCGCTCCACGCTAGCCGACTGGGTCGGCAATACGAGTGTTTTGTTGCAGCCGCTGGTGGATGCGGTGCGCAAGCACGTGATGGCGGCCACGAAGCTCCATGCCGACGACACGCCGGTTCCGGTGCTGGCTCCGGGCCAGGGCAAAACAAAGACGGCGCGGCTGTGGACCTATGTCCGCGATGACCGCTCCTGTGGAGACGTTACGCCTCCCGCCGTGTGGTTCGTCTATTCGCCCGACCGCAAGGGAGAACATCCGAAACAGCATCTGAACAACTTCGCCGGCATTCTGCAGGCGGATGTCTATGCGGGCTTTCATCACCTCTATGAGGGAGGCCGCATTCAGGAAGCCGCCTGCTGGGCGCACGTGCGGCGCAAGTTCTACGACCTGCATGCGGCGCACGCTTCGCCGGTCGCCGCCGAGGCTGTCGAGCGTATCGGCGCGCTCTATCCCATCGAAAAGGAGATTCGCGCAAGCCGCCGAATGAGCGATGCGCCGTCCGTCAGGCGCGGGCACGGCCTCTGCTCAATCAACTGCACAGATGGCTGGAAGAACAACTTCATCGTTTATCCGGAAAATCCGAGGTCGCGGCGGCCATCTGCTACGCGCTCTCGCGCTGGCGCGCCCTTACGCGCTACCTCGACGATGGCCACGTCGAGATCGACAACAACAGCGCGGAGCGAGCGCTGCGCACCGTCGCGCTCGGACGGAAGAACTATCTCTTCGCGGGATCAGATACGGGCGGAGAACGCGCCGCGTGTATCTATACGTTGATTGGCGCGGCAAAGCTCAACGGCCTTGACCCGGAGCTCTATCTCCGCCGGGTGCTGGCCAGAATCGCTGATCACCCTATCAACCGCATCCACGAACTGCTGCCCTGGAACCTCGCCGTCGATCCCATCACCCGCGACTAGCCACTCTGACTATCGTGTCCATGATGGCTTCATCATGGACACGATCCCTACGACCAACTCTGTGTCAATGCGGCCTGAAGATGACGCTTACCCGTTTACCCGAACTTGGACGATTTGTTTCAGCCGGCTATGCGCGGCTGCGGTGCGCGATAACTCTGCTGCTTTCGCAGCACCCAATACGAGGCTTCAGCCAGGTGACGGGCAACGGCAACTGCAGCGCGTCCGTGCCCTTTGGCCGGATACAGCCGGTGATAGAGCAAACCGATGTGCTGTTGGCGATGGGCCTTCATGCGAATAGCTATGTTGGTAGCTTCTACGAATGCCCACTTGAGGTAATGGTTTACATTGCGCAGGTGCCTCCGTGACGAATGTGACCACCACTGGCGATAATTCGCGGAACCAGACCTGCGTAACTGGCAAGATGTTCAGCGCGTGGGAATCTCTCCACATGGCCGACTTCCAGCCACACGAGCGGAGCCAGGACGGGACCCGGGCCTGGAATCGTGCGCAACAGTCGAATCTCCGGGCTCGACTTGAGCTTCTCGGCGATGCGGCGTTCAATCGCCCCAATTTTCTCTTCGAGTTGATCGACAGAATGCAGCTGCAAGGCGGTCATCTGCGAGGTTTCCGGCGGCATGCTCTTCAAGATGGTCGCGAGATAGGCTCTGCCCTTGGCGCCGAACAGGTCGCTGATTGCTTCCGGGTGCAGTCCATAGCGATCGACAGCAGCGTAGATGCGGTGTGCTTCAAAGAGGTGCGCAGGTCGCGCAGGGCCATGCGGGTGCGGAGTAGCTCGCGCTCATCGCGAAGATCCGCCGGTGGGATCCAACTCTCGGGCAAGGTTCCACAGCGCAGCAAAACGGCGAGCCCCTTGGCATCGAGCGCATCGGTCTTGTTACTCTTGGCCATGCGCCGCTTGGCTTCGAAGGGATTGGCAAGGTGGGGATGATGGCCGGCTTGCTCGATGGCGTCGACGATCCAATACCAGTGACTGGTGGCTTCCAGGGCGATCTCGCTGCCCGGCGGTAGTGTGCCCAGATACTTGCAGTAGAGGTCACGGTCGTGATCGACCCGTACCGGCCGAGAAGCCTTTCCGTGCTCATCAACAGAAACGAAGACTGAGAACTTCTTGTGTGCGTCGCACCCGATAACAGGCTGCATGAGGGGACCTCCTATGTGCGTTCAGCGTACCCGTCACCGGCGGGCAGTGAGCGCTTTCATAGGTTCACCCCCGGCGGGTTGCTGCGGAGTTACCGGGCGGTAACTCCGCGGGAACGTGAGCCGGGTCAATGCGATGCGGGCGGCGACCGCGAAAACACTGGGGTTTCCGTGTTTACGTGCGTCAACGCGAGTGAAATCAGCGACTAAGAGGAAAATGGGCCTGTGCGCGGTTACCGCGCGGTAACCCAAGGTTGCTGCGGCGTGAACGTGTTGAAAGCAAAGGATCGGAGCAGGAATCAGCATCCTGGCGCGGCTGACGCCGCGTAGCCTCCGCTGCGGCGGCCGTCAAGGGTCTGCGCTTCGCTCCGATGAACGCGCCAAAGAGCGGCGCGCCCTTGACCGCCGTCCTCGCTGCGGCTGTTTTGCAGCGATGAAAAAAATGTATTTTTCTCATGCTCCACATGACCAGCACGACGGCGACGTCTGTCCCGTGGTCTTGTCCTTCCATGTATCCCACAGTCCCGCGAATGCAAAGATGTTGTCGTCACTGAGTGCGATGGCGTACGGCTGCTTTGTCTTGGCGTCCAGTTTCTGCCACTCATAGAACAGGTCTGCCGGTACAAGACAGCGACGGCGTTTGAAGGGTTCCCGATGCGTCGCGCTGGTGGCAACACGCCTTACACAGACGAATGAGTGTGTTCTATCGCGTTACACATGGAATGGAATTTTGAATTTTCCTATTGACAGCAATTTTGCTGCACTATATTCATAAAACACACACCCCCTGTGGAAAAAGTGGACTGGTTTATTGAAAAAACCCCTCGAGAGGTCGCACACGTGTGTAAACCTCTGATGAAATTTACTTCTTCGGCTATCTTGCTGCAATGAAAATGGTTAAACCTTCACCCCGATCGGCCATCATTGCTTTATTTGTTGGAAGGGGCCCAGATGCCTGCCTTGGAGAAAGATTTTGCTCGTGTTACGACCCATATTCGCAAGCTCAACGGTTGTTCACAGTCGTTTTTGGCTGAAGCAAGTGATGGCGAGATTTACGTCGTAAAGCTAGCCGACAATCAGTTAGGTGAGAACCTCCTTTTTAATGAGTTGGCTGGGACGGAACTTTACCATGCTTGTGGTCTCGCGGTAGCTCCTTGGCTGCCACTTTTGGTCACCAACGACTTTATTCATCGAAGCGCTCATTACTGGCGGGTGACACCTGAGGGCCGGGAAAGGCCGTCTGGCATCTTTTTTGGATCGTTGTATCTGGGCCGTAACGCTCGCCGTATCTTTGAGATTCTTCCTGGTAGCTATTTCTCTCGCGTTCGCAAGGCCTTAGACTTTTGGCTGGCCTGGTTGGTGGACATCTGCGCTTCGCACGCGGATAACCGGCAGGCGATCTTCGTCGAGCGCGAAACGCACGAACTGGAGCCAGTGTTCATCGATTTCGGTCATATGTTTGGTGGCCCAAATGGGGACAAAGAGCCCTATTTTGTGGCTTCTCGGTATCTGGATGAACGCATCTACCCACGTCTGACCCCACAA
>JASIJX010000032.1 GCA_030049955.1 Acidobacteriaceae bacterium | reverse complement strand
ACGGCGCATACGCTCGACGACCAGGCCGAAACTGTGCTGGCCAAGCTGCTGCGCGGGGCGTGGACCGAGGGTCTGGGCGGCATCTCGCCGACTCTTCAATATCCAGAGGGCCTCATTCTCAGGCCGTTGCTCGAAACTACTCGCACCGAAGTCGAAACCTATCTCAATGCAATCGGCCAGCCTTGGCGCGAGGATTCCACCAACCGGCATCTGAGCTTTACGCGGAATCGCATCCGGCACGAGCTACTGCCCCTGCTCGAAGGCTGGAACCCGAACCTGCGCCGGCATTTAGCACAGATGTCCGCGCTCGCCCGCGACGAAGAGGCCTGGTGGCAGGCGGAGGTGGCACGGCATGCGCCGGAACTGATTCTGCCCGGCAAGCCAGTGCGTGGCGGCGGGCGTGCGGCCGGCAGCTTTGGGGCCGGTGGGGGGGTGGCCATCGACGTAGGCCGGCTTGCGGCTCTCGCCCCGGCGTTGCAACGGCGCCTCTTGCGCCATGCGGCTGAACTACTTGGCGCCGCACCGGATTTTCCCTCTACTGAAACTCTGCGTACCCTGGCTTTACATGGCCGCGCCGGGCAAAAATGCCACATCGAAGGCCTGCACGCCGAGCGGACGCCCCGTGAGCTGCGCTTGGAACCCGGTCCGGCCAACCGCGCCGCCGAGTTCACAATCACTTACGAAATCCCAGTCCCCGGCGAGTTGGAAGCGCCGGCATTCGGGATGCGGGTGTCCATCGAGAGCGCCACGCCGCCCGGCGCATTACCAGCGACGGGATCGGCCTCCGCTACCCGCGTCGCCCGTCTCCGTAACTGGGCCCCAGGCGACCGCGTCCGGCTGCGGCACTCCAGCGGGCCACGCAAGATCAAGGAAATCCTGGAACGTCTGCGGGTTACCGGCTCACAGCGGGCCTCCTGGCCGGTTCTCGAGCTGGATGGACGCATTCTTTGGATGCGCGGCGTGGAACTGGAGCCGGATCCGGATATAAACCCGAAGGTAACGGTGCGCGTCCAGCCGCTCGGCGAGCAATCCTCAACTGATTGTCATCACACGAGTTCCGCGCAAATCTGAGGACAGTTGCGCATTCTGCACCTGGCCTTCAGCCCTGCTCGTTTTAGGCCTGCCTGGGAGTACAATTTGAAATACTGCTCATCCGAGAGGTGAGCTATTTGCATCCTCAAGAGGAGCCGGCGTGCTTTCTGTAACTTCGCACAGGTACCCGGCGTCTAAGAGATGATGCGTGCGGTGGTGGAGGCCTTGGGTTTCTCCCTCGCCGGGGAAGAGGAGTCCTGGTGAATTCAAGCGTTAAAACAATCATGTTCTGGGTGTTCATCCTGGTTTGCCTGATGCTGCTGTGGGGTGTTGTATCGCACAGTGCAATCAACGGCAAAGACACGGAGATCCCCTACTCGGACCTGTTCCAGAAGGTGCAGGACCAGCAGGTGCAGGATGCGAGTATCCAGGGCGACGAACTGCGAGGGCATCTGAAAGCATCGCCCAAGGACCAGTTCCACACCACCATTCCCACCAACTACGAAGACCTGGAAAAGGCCATGCTGGCCTCCAAGGTTAACTTCTCCATCAAGGAGCCGCAGAGCAACTTCTGGCCCATGATGCTGTTCAACGTGGGGCCATTCGTGCTGCTGGGCGCTATCTGGTTCTTCATGCTGCGGCAGATGCAGTCAGGCGGCAACAAGGCGTTGAGCTTTGGCAAGAGCCGGGCGCGGCTGCTCTCCATGCAGCAAAAGAAGGTCACGTTCAAGGACGTAGCAGGAGTGGACGAGGCCAAAGAAGAGCTTAAGGAGATCATCGAGTACCTGCGCGAGCCGCAAAAGTTCCAGAAGCTGGGCGGGCGTATTCCCAAGGGCGTGCTGCTCGTCGGCCCTCCGGGAACCGGCAAAACGCTGCTCGCCCGTGCCGTAGCCGGCGAAGCCAACGTGCCGTTCTTCTCGATCTCTGGTTCCGACTTTGTTGAAATGTTCGTTGGCGTGGGCGCTAGCCGCGTGCGCGACCTGTTCGAGCAGGGCAAGAAGAACGCTCCCTGCATCATCTTCATCGACGAAATCGACGCCGTAGGCCGCCATCGCGGCGCTGGTTTGGGCGGCGGCCACGACGAGCGCGAGCAGACGCTCAACCAGTTGCTCGTCGAAATGGACGGCTTTGAGTCGAACGACGGCGTAATCCTCGTCGCCGCAACCAACCGGCCCGACGTGCTCGACCCCGCGCTGCTGCGCCCCGGCCGCTTCGACCGCCGCGTGGTGGTCGGCCTGCCCGACGTGCGCGGGCGCGAAGAAGTGCTGCGCGTCCACGTCAAGAAGGTGCCTATCTCCGACGACGTGAACCTGAACGTGCTGGCCCGCGGAACGCCGGGATTCTCCGGCGCCGACCTTGCCAACCTGGTCAACGAGGCTGCGCTCAACGCCGCCCGCGCCAACCGCAAGCAAGTCACCATGTATGACATGGAGCTTGCCAAGGACAAGGTGCTGATGGGCGCCGAGCGCAAGTCCATGCTGCTCACCGACGAAGAAAAGCGGGTGACGGCGTACCATGAGGCCGGCCACGCGCTGGTCTCGTTCATGCGCGAGCACTCCGACCCCATCCACAAGGTCACCATCATCCCGCGCGGAATGGCCCTGGGCGTCACAGTCTACCTGCCCGACGACCGGCACAACTACACGCGCGAGTATCTTGAAACGCGCCTTGCGACAGCCTACGGCGGCCGCGTCGCCGAGGAAATCTTCCTGAACCAGATGTCGACCGGCGCAGGCAGCGACATCGAAACCGCAACCGATCTCGCCCGCCGCATGGTCTGCGAGTACGGCATGAGCCGGCTGGGCCCGCTGACCTTTGGCAAAAAGGAAGAGCAGATCTTCCTCGGCCGCGAGATCGCGCAGCACCGCGACTTCAGCGAGGAAACGGCCCGCCAGATCGATCTCGAAGTGCGGCGGCTGATCGACGAAGCCTATCAGTCAGCCCACAACATCCTGGACTCGCACAAGGACGCGATGCACCGCATTGCCGCGGCGCTGCTCGAGCGCGAGACGATCGACGCCGAAGAGGTGAGGATGCTGATCGAGGGCAAGGAACTGCCGCCGCTGCGCTCGGCTTTGGCCTCGCCAACAGACCAGGGCGGAACGCCGCAGCAGGTGCTCAAGCCCGAAGGCCCGCGCAGCGGCCCTCCGTTCCCCGAGGGATCGCCGTCACCGGCGTAACGCGGTAGTCAGTTGTCAGTGATCAGAAAGGGTTGCTCTTCGGAGCAGCCCTTTTTGTCGTCACCTTCGCGATGTCCTCCTGAACGAGTTCGCCAAAGGCGAAGGAGTGAAGGATCTGCGGCAGGTTTTTTCTTCCGCGATTGCATGCACCCCCTCCCGCCCGTTTTCCAACTCT
>JASIJX010000283.1 GCA_030049955.1 Acidobacteriaceae bacterium | reverse complement strand
TTGCACCAGCAGGCAGGTGTCGAGATGTGCGTTCTGCAGGTATCCGGGCACGCGGCCAAAGTCGCTGCCGCGCACCACCACAGCCACGCCGCGCACGCCGCGCGGCGGGTAAAGCACCGCAGCGGCGGCGCGCCGCGCTTCTTCCGCATTCTGCACAAAGGGCACGATCAGCGTGCGTGCGCCCACATCCAGCGCGCGCTTCATCACCACCATGTCATTCCATGGCACGCGAAACACCGGCTCGGCGGCGCTGCCGCGCACAGCCTGCAGTTGCGCAACGAGCGTAGAGATGTCGTTGGGCGCGTGCTCGCCGTCGATCACGAGCCAATCGAATCCCGCGCCGGCCAGGATCTCGGCTGCGATGGGGCTGGCGAGCGCGCTCCACACGCCCACCTGGCGCTCGCCTTTGGCGATGGCCTGCTTGAATCGGTTGCGCGAAATCGGCGGCGAATCAGGCGAATCGGGCCCCGAGTTGGGCCCTGAATTGGACATCGTCATGTTCTCCTGTGCGAACGTTCTTGTACTGCGCCGGTGTTCGCTACCAGCTTACCAACCTGTGCGCGCCGGTCACGAGGCAGTTACGGGCTCGGGCGCGGGTTTCAATTCCAGCCGCTTGATCTCGCCCACAATGGGTCCGTAGCTCACAATGGCGCAGAACGCGATGACAGCGATGAACAGCAGCGCGCCGTTGTAGGAGTGCGTTCTCCCGACGATCGTGCCGATGATCAACGGCGTCGTCACCCCGGCCATATTGCCGCACAAATTGAACAGCGCGCCATTCATACCGATCATTCCCTTGGGCGAAGTATCGGCGATCACTGTCCAGCCCAGCGCGCCGATGCCCTTGCCGAAAAAGGACAGTGACATGAAGGCGAGCATGAGGCTTTGCGCGTGCGCATAGTTGCAGGCCACAATCGTCATCGACAGTCCCATGCCGGCCATGATGGGCAGCTTGCGCGCGAAGCTCAACGAGCAGCCGCGCTGGAGCAGCCGGTCGCTGATGATGCCGCCGAGAATTCCGCCGAAACCGCCGCACAACCCCGGCACAGCCGCCGCGAATCCCACCTTGACCACCGACATGTGCCGCGCCTGCGCGAGATACAGCGGAAACCATGTGACAAAGAACCAGGTTAGCGTCGTGATGCAGAACTGGCCGATGTAAACGCCGACGAGCATGCGATGGCTCAAGAGCATCTTCACTGTGGCCCAGGTGAGCGTATTTCGCTTCGCGCCCTGCTGCGTGTCGGTCTTCACCAGCCCGCCGCCGCGCTCGATCAGATCCAGCTCTGCTGTCGAAATGCGCGGATGCTCCATTGGTCCGAAGATATTCCGGAACCAGACAAGCGTAAGAACGGCGCCAAACGCTCCCATGAACCAGAAGCAGCTTCGCCAGCCCGCCGTGTGAATCAGCCAGCCGAAGATGGGCGCGAAAACGGGCAGTGCGAAGTATTGCGACGCATTGAAGATGGCCGAAGCGCGCCCGCGCTCCGAGGCAGGAAACCACGCGGCCACAATGCGCCCATTGCCAGGAAACACCGGCGACTGCGCAAATCCGGCCAGCAGGCGCAGCACAAACAGCACCGTGAACGCAGCGCTGGCGCGTACATAACCGGCCCATCCGGTAAGAAATGCAAACGCCGACCACAAAATGATGCTGATGCCGTAAACCCGCTTCGATCCGAACCGGTCGAGCAGCCCGCCCGAAGGCAATTGTCCCAGCACATACGCCCAGCCGAAGCCGAAGAGCAGATACCCCATTCGCTCCGGCGTGAGGTTCATCTCCTTCGGCATGGCCACTGCGGCCTGCGAAAGCGCCGCCCGGTCGGCATAGCTGAAGCAACTCACCGCGAAGAGAATCGCGATGATCGAGTACCGCACGCGCGTCGATTGCTGGGATTCAGCCAACGAATTGCACCATCAAAAAATCTCAGCCGGGCTACCCCATCCCGAGGCCCCACGGACAGGTCTTCGCTCGTGGGGTGAAGCATCGCCGCGTCTTTGTGTTTGCGGCAAGGATGGAAGAGCCGACGAATACAGCCGTTTTCACTTCACCGGCACGCCCGCAATCTTCAGTCGCACGCGGTACACGCTGGTGCTCGCCGTGATGTAGAGCGTTTTGCCGACTATCCCGGCCCAGGTCACGTTCGACGTACGTTCCGGCATCAGGATGGTTCCCAGGTGCCGGCCTTCCGGCGAAAAGATCCATACGCCGCCCGGCCCGGCGCTGTATATATTTCCCTGCACATCAACTTTCATCCCGTCAGGATTTCCCGGCCGGGGATCGGCGGTTGCGTCGTAGAACACTTTGGCGTCGGTCAGCTTTCCGTCAGGGAGCACGCGGTAGCGCATCCACAGCCTCTTCGGCTGCGAGTTGTCCACGTAGAGGTACTTCTCGTCCGGCGAAAAGGCAATGCCGTTCGGCCGCGGCAGATCGCTAACCAGAAGCTGCAACTGGCCGCGCGAAGGCTGCGCACCAGGCTTCTGCTCCTGAGCATGCGGAATCCGATAGACGCCGTTTACCTTGAGTTGCTTCTCGGGATCGGTGTCGCTCTGCGTTCGCAACCCATATGGCGGATCGGTAAAGTACAGCGAACCATCGGAGCGATACACGAGATCGTTGGGACTGTTGAGCCGCTTGCCCTGGTAGGAGTCGGCAAGAATGGTGATCTGCCCGCGCGGGTCGAATGACTCGAACCGGTAGACGTCGCGCTGCGCGTGCCCGGCCACTGTCAACCGCCCGTGCGCGTCCAGCGTCATGCCATTCGAGCCCGGCTCCGGGCCGCCATACGGCGCCTTGCCTTGGTAGCCGCTCGGCTGCAGGAAAATGCTCACGCCCTCGCTCGGACTCCAGCGCCGGATGCTGTTCGAGGGAATCTCGGCGAAGAACAGGCTGCCGCCAAGATTGAGGTGGAGACCGCCCTTAGCCCAAACCGGTCCCTCTAGCCAAGTGAACCCGGTCGCCACCCGCTCCAGTTGTGCGCCCGCCGGCACGATGCGGTCGAGCGCCGGATCGAGCCGATCAACTTTCAGCGGCATTGATTCTTCCGCCCCGCTCCCGCGCGGCGCCACGTCTCTCCGCGCCAGCAGAAGGGCGCTCGAAACCAGAAACAGCATCCCCAAACCAATCAGCCGGTGCAGCTTCGTTGTCTCCATCTCTCGCTCCCGTCTACGCGCGCCGCGGCCGATGCCCGAGGTTGCGCGTCGTGCAAATCACTCAAAATCCGGCGGATTCATGTTTCGACGTGCGGCGCAAAGCTGTCAAGAAAGAATGCGATGCCCGCAAACTCCCGGCTAGTGTGGCAGAGCCAACAGCCAGCCTGTGCAATCTTCCGCCCAAGCGCCTACAATGCTGATTGTTATGGCACACGCGAAGGAAAAGATATTCGAAGTGGCCTGCCCCGACTGCGGAGCAATGCTCAAGATCGACGCCTCGACGGGCCTGGTCGTCAGTCACACCTCAGCACCGCGCAAGCGCATGTTTGAGGACCTCGAAACCGCCGCCAAGGCCATGCGCGAGCAAAACGAGCGCAAGGAGTCGATCTTCCGCCAGTCGGTTGACGCCGAAAAGAACCGCGCCGATCTGCTTGAAAAGAAATTTGCTGAGGCCATGCGCAAGGCCAAGGATGCGCCGGAGGGAAAACCGCTGCGTGAGTTCGACCTCGACTGAGAGCGCATCCAAGACTGATAAACCGGCGGCGCCTGGCGTGGACGCCGTGGCTCGCAAAATCCGGACCTGCCGGGCCTGTGCGACCCGAGCAGTCAATTTCATACGCATTCTTTCGCCGGCTTGTTCGGCTGCTCGTGAAGAGAAGGAGAAATCGATGGTGGTCGTCCCGCTTGCCGCACAAGGAACCGAATCCGAAAAGTCCACATCCGAAAAGTCCACGCCGGTGCACCACAGGCCCGATAACCGGTACTGGGTGCGCGTTGCAGCGGCCGGGGCCCTGGCCACCAGCGGCATCCTGATCATGGCGGGCAAGCGCCGCGCCGGACTGGCAACAGCCGCCGCTGGCACCACCCTGGTCATCCTCGACCAGCAGGAGATGGTGCGCGCCTGGTGGCACCGGATGCCTAGTCATCTGGACGAAGTGCACAAGATGATTACCCGCGTGCAGGACGCTATTGAGGAGCTCTCCGTGCACGGCGAAAAGCTGCGCGACATTCTGTCGCGCTAGCTGCGGTTTCAGAGTTTGTGTAGCGTTTCCTGCTCCGCGCGCGGAGGCATCGTGGTGCGTGCGGTCAGTCAGCACGCGCCTGTCACGCGCCGATCGTGGGCAACGCGCTGCATCAATGTGCCAATGTTGGAAACGAGAGCAACGGCCAGCCAGACCCTGCCGTCGGGTTTTTCATCGGCGCTGCGGGAGATTTCCTCCATGGAAGCGGCCGAAATGCCGGGCAGCCTGAAGGCTGATCAACAGTGCGCCGAGTCCGCTGACAGCCACATCAAGCGTTGATTTCAAGTCGAAATTGCCCACTCGGAACACCAGGAGATAACCGACCAGTGCATTGAAGATGCCCCAGCACACGTTCACTGTGGACGAGGAAAGTCCCTGGCCCGGCGGCTTCGCAAAGGGGGTTTGGAATGGGCGTCCCATCATGCCGCTGACACAATGCGGAATGGCATTGGCGAAGAACACGCCGCCGAAGAAGTAGGAGAGAAGATAGAGCCAATTCATTTGGAGATGCTCCTTGCAGCCAGCAGGTCGATGATTTCTTACGTTGGGATTTGCCGCGCTGTACCCGCCATTGACTCAACACCTGTGCCAGTGGCCACCCCGGTGACGACGCGCGAGAATTTCGAGAGCTGCCGCAAGCTGCTCCTGTTCTTGAGCAGATAGTGTGGTGTGAAGTTACTTTCGGCGGCCTCAGATGCCGAGCTGCAGCCGCACCGCTTCGCTCACGCGCTCGGGCGTCCACCGCGGCTCCCACACCAACTCCACGTCCACCCTGCTGATATCGGGCATGCCCGCCAGCCGGTTCTGCACCTGTTCGAAGATCAGCCCGCTGGCCGGGCACTGCGGCGTGGTCAGCGTCATCGTCACCTTCACCCACTGCCGCGGCCACTTCGGCGTCGAAGCCGGATCGGGTCCGGTCTCGATCTTGTACACCAGTCCTAGGTCCACGATGTTGAGCTTGAGCTCGGGATCGAAGCAGTCGCGCAGGGCCTTTCGGATTTCCGATTCAGACAACATTGGCTAATTCTGCCGGTCTAGTTCTGCCGTTCCACCAAGTACCGCGCCACGGATTTGAGCCCCTCGGCGCGGCTGCCGTAGGGCTCGAGCGCAGCAAACGCCTCTTCGATCAGTTGCGCCGCATCGCGCCGGCTTTGTTCGATGCCGAAGACCGCGGGCCATGTCGCCTTTTCCGTGGCTACATCCTTGCCCGCCGTCTTGCCCAGTTGCGCAGAATCGACCGTCATGTCGAGAATGTCATCGACAATCTGAAAAGCCAGCCCGGCCTTGCGGCCGAACAGATCGAGCCGCGCCACATCCTCGGCAGTCGCGCCGGCGTAAACTCCGCCCGCAACCACGCTCACGCGGATCAAGGCCCCGGTTTTCGCGCGATGGATGGCTTCGACGAGCTCCGGCGTAGGCTTCTTGTGCTCGCTCTCGATGTCCAGCACCTGCCCGCCGATCATGCCATCCACCGTGCCAACAGCATTGGCAATTAAACCGATGATCTGCACCGTCGCAGCTGGCGGGCAGTCGAGCCCGGCCAGCACCTCGAAGGCGCGCGTTTGCAGCGCGTCGCCGGCGAGAATTGCAATGGCTTCGCCAAATGCCTTGTGGCAGGTGGGCCGGCCGCGGCGCAGGTCGTCGTTGTCGAGCGCCGGCAGGTCATCGTGGATCAGCGAATACGTGTGCAGCATCTCGATGGCCGCGCCGAGGCGCTCAATCCCGCGCGGCATGGCTCCCGCAATCGTTACTCCGGCCTGCATGGCCAGCACCGGCCGCAGCCGCTTGCCGCCGGCAAAAACAGAGTGGCGCATGGCTCCGTGAATCGAAGAGGGAACCGTATCGGCGCTTGGAATCAATGCTTCCAGCGCGCGATCAGTGAGCTCCGCGCCCTCCTGAATTAATGATCTTACGTTTACGGTCATTGGCTTCATGATACTGGAACGCGCTTCAACCTTCGTTCCAGCAAGCCAACCGCAACCAGCCCCAGCAGGCCCATCGCGCTTACCCATCGGCTGGCGGTTACGTCGGCTGTTGTTGTCCAATCGATGTTTAACGCAACCGGTCCTTTCGGCACCGGAACCGTCATCAGTCCATCTCCGCGATAGGCCCCCCGATAGGGCAGG
>JASIJX010000282.1 GCA_030049955.1 Acidobacteriaceae bacterium | reverse complement strand
AGGTCCATGCAGGCAATTGCGCGCAGCAACCATGCGGCCTGGGTGTCTTTCTTCACGGTGCGGCGGGTGACATGAGTCATAGCCCGGCGCTCCACGGCGCTCGTGTTCACGCGCACCTGGTCAACCCAGTCCAGGTTGAGGGGGATGCGGCGGTTGGGTTCGAGCGCGCGTCCGTTCAGGGTTACTGGAACCGAATGGGCAGCGTGCGCTGCGCCGTTGGGAGTGGCGACGGGTTGGAGGGCCATGATGCTCGTCTCCGCGGGAAAACTCTCGCAAAACCTGAAGAAAAAGACTTGGCTCCCCCGCTGTTGGCAGGGGAGCCGCACTGGAAACTTCAGAAGAAAAAGGATAAATCGGAGCTGGAGCTAAAGCAATCATGCGGTAAGGGGGGCATATCCGAACAGGAATTTTCGCGCGCTCGGCAATGGTTTCGATCATGCGCACAGAACGCGTACACCGGCCGCTTCGAATGCTCTGGGCCTGGCGCATCTAAACCGGGGTGGCTGCGAGCGTCCCGATAAAAATTGCACAGGTCGCACCTCTTTACGAGAGAGTCCCTCCGCGCCTGTACGGCGGGATAGAACGGGTGGTTTCGTATCTGACCGAAGAGCTGGTTCGCGAAGGACACCACGTGACTCTCTATGCGAGCGGCGATTCGCGAACGCGCGCGCAGCTCAGGACGGTGTGCGAGCGCGCGCTGCGCTTCCAACTCACCGGGAGCGGCCAGCGCATCGATCCGCTGGCCTGCCACATGCTGCTTATGGAGCGGGTGGCGCAAGAGGCCGACGAGTTCGACATTATCCACTTTCATCTCGACTATCTGCCTTTTTCGCTTATTCGGCGCACCGGGCTTCCCGCGCTTTCTACCATTCACAACCGGCTGGACGTTGCTTCGTTTCCAGCGCTCTTTCGCGAATTCGGCGACATGAACCTGGTTTCGATTTCCGATGCGCAGCGCGAGCCAGTGCCCTGGGCCGGATGGTTGCAGACAATCCACCACGGATTGCCGGAGGATCTGCTGTACCCGTCTGCGAAGACGGAGGATTACCTGGCTTTCCTGGGACGCATTTCGCCGGAGAAGCGCGTGGAGCGCGCGGTGGAGATTGCCGGGCGCGCCGGCATGCGGCTGCGCATTGCCGCCAAGATCGAGCAGGCCGATTGGGAGTACTTCGAGAAGGTGCGCCATCTATTTGATGAGAAGCACGTGGAGTTTCTGGGTGAGATCGGCGAAAACCAGAAGAGCGATTTTCTGGGCCGCGCGCGGGGGCTGCTTTTTCCCATCGATTGGCCGGAGCCGTTCGGGCTGGTGATGATCGAAGCGCTGGCCTGTGGCACCCCAGTAATCGCCTTTCGTCGCGGATCGGTGGAAGAAGTAATCGAGGACGGCGTGACAGGGTTCGTGGTGGAAAGCGTAGATGAAGCGGTGGAAGCGGTGGGGCGCCTGGAAACGATCGATCGCTCAGCCTGTCGCGCGGCGTTTCAAGAGCGCTTCAGCGCGCGGCGCATGTGCAGGGATTACCTGCGCGCCTACGTACGCGTGATCCGCAGCAGGTTCGGGGCGTCCGCGCGAAGCGCCGGCCCGATTTCGCTTGCCGGGTAATTATTTTTGACCATCAGGAGCGGGAGGGATGTCACTGGCGGAACGGACGACGAACCAGTCAACGGGAAGGTCTGGGCACGAAGACGTCATCGAAGTCGGACAACATTTTTATATTCGCGCTTCATCCTCGC
The DNA here is from genome assembly GCA_030049955.1 of Acidobacteriaceae bacterium. The sequence goes on along the minus strand of JASIJX010000282.1, from coordinate 2,363 downwards.
TTGCCGATGACCGCACGCGCGTACTGCTGCACGGTGACACCTTCGCGATCTTCGATCGCACGGGCGACATTCACCCTGTCGGCTTCGGGCAGCAGGGCATTTTCCATAAGGAGATGCGCTACCTTTCGCGGCTCGAAATGCGACTTGAGGACGTGCGGCCGCTGCTGTTGAGCTCTACCATTCGCGAAGACAACATCCTCTTCGGCGCCGACCTGACAAACCCGGATCTGAAGCTGTCTTCCGGCGCGCTGGCCCGCGGTACGCTGCATATCTTTCGCACCAAATTTCTGGCCGGAGATACCTGTTACGACCGCATTCTCCTGCACAACTACGACGACAAGCCGCTCGAAGTCAACTTGAGCTTCGAGTTCGAGGCCGACTTCGCCGATATCTTTGAGATACGCGGCGAAAAGCGTCCGCAGCGCGGCCGGATATTGCCTCCCCGCTGGACCGACCATGGCCTCACTTTCGCCTATGAAGGGCTTGACGGCATTTTGCGCCGCACCAACATCGACTGCTCGCATCCAACTTGCCATGCCCACGAAAGCGGATTTTCGGTAAACATCTGGCTGGACGCGCGCGCCGAAACCTTTTTTACCGTCGACGTGCAGTGCCAGCGCGGCAAAACTCCCGAACCGCCCGAGAAATACGATGTGGCGATGCAGCGCATGGTACGCGAGCGCAGCGCCAGGCCGCTCGTTGAAGTCGACATCCACTCCTCCAACGAGCATTTCAATGTCTGGGTGCGCCGTTCGCGGGCCGACCTGCAGATGATGATCGCCGAAACAACGTTCGGGCTTTATCCCTATGCCGGCGTTCCGTGGTACAGCACCGTCTTCGGGCGCGATGGCATTGTGACGGCGCTGCAACTGCTATGGCTTGCCCCGGCGATTGCCCGCGGCGTGCTGCTCTATCTTGCCGCCACGCAGGCCATCGAGCACGACGCGGAGCGCGACGCCGAGCCCGGCAAGATTCTGCATGAGACACGCAAGGGCGAGATGGCTAACCTGAGCGAGATTCCCTTTGGCCGTTACTACGGCACCGTGGACGCAACGCCGCTATTCGTGCTGCTGGCTGCGGCTTACTACGAGCGCACAGCCGACATCGAGTTCCTGCGCAGCATTTGGCCGAATATTCTGGCTGCGCTCGACTGGATCGACCGCTACGGCGATCGCGACGGAGACGGCTTTGTGGAGTACCAGCGCAAGAACGAGCGCGGGCTGGTGCAGCAGGGCTGGAAGGATTCGAGCGATTCGGTTTTCTACGCCGACGGCCAACTCGCGCAACCGCCCATCGCGCTCTGCGAGGTGCAGGCGTATGTGTATGCCGCCAAGAGAGACATAGCGAATTTGGCCGAAGCGCTGGACGACGCGCCGCTCGCCGACCGGCTGCGGGCACAGGCTGCAGAACTGCGCAAAAAGTTCCAGCACGCCTTCTGGTGCGCTGATCTGAACGTATTTGCTTTGGCGCTAGACGGCGAAAAGCGCCCCTGCCGCGTGCGCAGCTCCAACGCCGGCCAGTGTCTGTTTTCCGGCATTGCCAGCGAGCAGCAATACAGCGCCCTGGCGCAGGAACTGCTCTCACCGCCGTTCTTTTCGGGTTGGGGCATCCGCACCATCGTGACCGGCGAAAAGCGCTACAACCCCATGTCGTACCATAATGGCTCGGTGTGGCCGCACGACAACGCGCTCATCGCCCTGGGTGCGCTGCGCCAGCAGGATAAGACGCTCGCGGTCCGAATCCTCCAAGGGCTGCTGGAGCTTTCGGCGCACGTGAACATGCACCGGCTGCCGGAACTGATCTGCGGCTTTGCGCGGCGACCCGGCAAAGGGCCCACGCTCTATCCGGTGGCGTGCTCGCCGCAGGCGTGGTCGGCCGGCGCAGTGTTCATGGCGCTGCAGGCCTGCCTGGGGCTGGAGGTGCGAGCGCGCGAATCGCGCATCGTTCTCCACTATATGGCGTTACCCGAGAACCTGCGTCAGATGCGGATCCGCAACTTGCAGGTCGGCTCAGGTAGCGTTGATCTCTCCTTCGAGCGCACTGCCGAGACCGTTAGCCTCGATATCCCCCGCCGCAGCGGCAATATCGAAATTGTGTCCCTGCGTTAAAGCGGAACAATGAAGCGGCTTCGCAATAGCCGATTGCGCTGAGCGCGCCGGCGCCAGCCTGCGGCCAGTTTAGGGTTTTCGGTCCCAGGCAGCCTCCCCCCGTTCCGGCCATTTACAATGCTGAGAGCGGGGTTTGGGCCGAAAGTTCGCCGCCCCGGAATCGACAAGCGCATCGCCGGCCGGAGGGTTCGGACAGGCGCGCGAGGATCTGGACCGAATGAAGAAGATCGTTTCTCTTGTTTTCCTGTTGGCCGT
>JASIJX010000281.1 GCA_030049955.1 Acidobacteriaceae bacterium | reverse complement strand
AGCACCCGGTGAGCTTCGCGAAGCAGTGCGATCGGCCGCTCCAGATGAAGCAGGTTGAAGATCATCGCATGCGCCTGCGAGACATCGCTCAGCCCTGTTCCCTCGGCAATGAAATCACGCCGCTCGCACCGCACATTGGCCAGTCCCAGTTCCTTTGCCTTTTGCCGCACGCGGTCCACCATTTCCTGCTCAATGTCGAGCCCGGTAACCATTCCCCGCGTGCGCAGCGCCGCCGGCAAGGTGAAAGTGCCGTAACCGCACCCCAATTCAACCAGATCTCCCCGAACGCCCTCCCGGCCGATCAGCCGGTCAAGCGCCGCGCCGGCATCGAAAAAGCTCGCCCAAATAGCTTCCTCCGGCATCCCGCTGTCCTGCACTTTCATGGACTGGATCATACGTTCATCCCGCGCAGCGGGAGCCGGCTTGCCACCTCTGTCAACTTTCCCCCGGTTGCCAAATACACTCATTCCCTGCCCCATGAGCCACATATCCGAACCGTTAACATTGCCGGAAATTTCCTCTCCGTCGGCTACCCTGAAAGAGCCTCGAAGTCGAGCGCACGGCGCCGCGCAACGTCATTTTTTTGACTCTCGCGAAACTCGAGCGTTTTTGGGGCCGAAATCCGGCGCGTTTTCAATCACTTGCCGAAAGCTCCTTTCACAGTTACACAGAAATAGCCTCCATACAAAAGCAGGTTGAACCAAACGCGCAGCCGAGACGTACCATGCCGTAACTCACTGATTACAAAATAGCTGTAAACAACTCTCTGGAAATCAGATAGATGCGGCGCAATCTCCAAAGCAAGCCTTTTGTTTTCACATATATCCGCTCAGATAGGGGGGAGGGGGAGGGAGGGGGTCAACGATGTCGTCCAGCTCGATCGTTCAGCTCGCCGCAGGCTGCCAAAGCTCCACGCGATTTCCCTCCGCGTCCCAGATCCACGCGAACCGGCCGTAAGAATGGTCTTCGCGCTGCGGATCGATGCGCACACCGGCAGCGGCAAGTTGGCCAAGCAGTTCATCCAGGTTGTCGACACGGAAGTTCACCATCGCCTGCTGCGGTCCGGCGCCAAAGTATTCCGTATCCGCAGGAAAATGGGCAAAAACGGTGGGACCGGCCGATGCCGGGCGGTCGAAAATCAGCGAGCCGCTGCCGTCGGTCGCAATGCCCAGATGCTCGGTATACCAGCGAGCCAGCGCCTCCGGCTCACGCGACTTCAGAAAGACTCCGCCAATGCCGACCGCCTTCGCCATGGCTATTCCTCCTCCCGCCCGTGCAGATCGTCGAGCAGATCTTCAAGCCGCGGTTTGCGCTGTGCACGGCGGCCTTTGCGCGTCTTTTCCTCGATCACGCGAACTGGCTTCGGCTGGCCCACGCGCTCGCGGGCATTCGCCTTCACCGCTTTCGCGGCGGAAAACCGGACTGGTTTGCGTCGGGCCATCGTATCGTATCCACGGTTGATTATCGGCCGATTATTCAATCGGCGCGGAAGATCAACCGGAAGAATCTGTTCGGAGGATTAGTATGAAAGAAAACCCGCCGATCTGGAAGTGAAAGTATGCACTCTGCGTCGGCGGCGCGATTCGGGCCGGCAGGAGGATTTCAGCATATGGAAGAGCGCGATTTTTTTACCGAGACCACCGAACAGCGCACTCATACGCTGACTTGCCCCAAATGCGGCCAGGCTGCCGACTATAAAGTCACCTGGGTGGTCCGCCGTAAGCGCCCCCAGTTGCCGCGCGGCGCCGACGAACGGGACCGCGCCCGCTTCGCCAAAGCGCAGTCCTACATGGTGCGCCGCGACGACAAAATGGCCTGCCAGAATATCCGCTGCCGCAAGCCATTCGAAATTACCACGCTGCAGTCACTCGCCTTCCTGATGGATTGAAAGGCTCCTTTTCACCAATCCCGCTGGCGCGCAACCGCAGCAGTATGATTGAATCGATGTGCGCGGGTTCAGGCTGAAATTGAGCAAGGCCCGCCAGGAGAACGTATCAGGAGAACGCAATGGCCAATACCCTTCTACCCCCCGAGGAGCGCAATCTTACCCCTGATCAAGTGGAAGCGCTGGATAAGCGGCGCGACCTGGGCCATACCTTCCTCGTCATCGCCGGCCAGTTCAGCGTCATCGCCACAGTGCTGCTACTGTGGGTGGGTCAGGACCTGAGCTACGATCCGGGCTGGGCGCATCCGATGGCTTACTACTTCTTCCTCGCCCTCATCCTGGTGGCCGGCTTCGGTACCGCCGGACTGGTGCTCCGCCGCGGAACTCCGCGCATCGATTAACCGCGGAACTCCGCACGTCGACGAATACATCGACGAATATCGACCGATTTTCTGACCAAATTTTTCTTCGCCGGCGCGGCCAATCGCTCGCGCCGGCAGACACTTTTCTCTATCCAGTCTTCCCTGCCCCGCTTCGGCTCTGCAAACCGGTGTCAAACGGTATAGCCTTGTAGTGCCGGTAATCGACGCTGCCAATGGCGAATGCCCTCCAAACCGTTCCCCTAGCGGCGGGTGCCGATGCGCGCCTGACCGACAGCCACGGCCGCGTGATCCACGATCTGCGCGTCTCCGTCACCGACCGCTGCAATTACAAATGCGTCTACTGCCGCACTGGCGAAATCGGGCCGCAATATCCCGAGCTGCGCATCGACGAGTATCTGCGCCTGATCCGCCTGTTCGTTGATTTGGGCATTACAAAAATTCGTCTCACCGGCGGCGAGCCGCTGCTGCGCCACGATCTTCCGGACCTCGTCCGCGAACTTCGCCGTTTACGCACTCTCTGGGACGAGCCGCTGGACCTCGCGTTGACCACCAACGGCCACTTGCTCGACTCGCTCGCCGAACCACTCAAAGCCGCAGGACTCGACCGCGTCACTGTGAGCATGGACGCGGTCGACGCCGCCACGTTCGAGCGCATCACCCGCGTGCCGGGAAGCTTCCAAACCGTGCTCGGCGGAATTCGCGCCGCGCGCGCGGCCGGCCTCACGCCGCTCAAGATCAACTGCGTGCTTCTGCGCGGCTTCAATGACGATCAGATCGAGGGCTTCGCCCGCTTCGCTCGCAAGGAAGACGTGGTCGTGCGCTTCATCGAGTTCATGCCCCTCGAAGAAGGCCGTCTGTGGTCGCCGCAGATCGTCGTGCCGCTCAAGGAGATCGTCGACCGCATCGGCCGCACCACCATGCCGGCGCTGGCCGAGATTCCGCTGCGCGACCCCAGCGAGACCGCGCGCCGCTATACCTTCGCCGACGGCGCTGGAGAGATTGGCATCATCGCGCCCGTCAGCCAGGCCTTCTGCGGCGCCTGCAGCCGCGTGCGGCTCACCTCCGACGGCAAGATCCGCACCTGCCTGTTTTCGCAGGTGGAACACGACATTTACGGCAGAATGCGCGCAGGCGCTCCTGACGAGGAGCTGCGCGCCTACATTATCCGTACAGTAAAGGGTAAGGAAGCACGTCATCACATCGGCGAGCCGGGATTCCTGAAGCCCTCGCGCTCCATGGTGCACATCGGCGGATAAAATTCCGCCGGCCAACCAGATAATTATCTTGTCATCGGCCGATTCCTTCCTTCACTATGGCAGAATTGTTGGTACTAGACCCCCCCCAAAGGCATGGAAATGTCGAACGAGACGGAAGGTCGTATCCCGCTCGCAGATCTGCTTGTGTTTCACCAGCTCACGCGCTCTCTCACATCGAGTTTCAATCTCGATGCGATATTGCGTGCCATCCTGGAGCAAATGGAACGCGTCGTGCAGGCCGAGCTGTGGACGCTGCTTATGCTCGACGAAGCCACGCAGGAGCTGTACTACGCGCTCGCTGCCGGTGGCCGCCAGGCCGAGCTCCGCGACCTCCGCGTCAAAGTCGGCGAGGGCGTCGCCGGATGGGTGGTCCAGCACGGGGAAACGCTTCTCGTTCCCGAGGCCGTGAGCGATCCGCGCGTGCTGCGCATTGGCTCGGCAAAGCCGAGCAAAGTGAAATCGGTAATCGCGCTGCCCCTGCGTGGCCGCAAGGGTACCCACGGCGCAATCGAAATCTTCAATCCGCGCGCCGAGCAGATGAACGATTACACCATCGCCTTTCTGCACATCCTTGCCGACCATGCAGCCATTGCCATCGAGAATTCCCGCGACGTTGCGCGCATCCAGCAGCTCACCATCACCGACGACGTCACCGGCCTCTACAACGTGCGTCACCTATACGACGTTCTCAGCCGTGAGCTAGAGCAAATGAAGCCCGAAAGCAGTCAATTGAGCCTGGCCTTCCTCGATCTCGACCGGTTCAAGATGGTTAACGACGTCCACGGGCACCTGATCGGCAGCGAGTTACTAGCAAGTGTAGGCCGCCGAATCAAGGAACTGAGCCGGCCCGGCGACCGATGCTTCCGTTATGGAGGCGACGAGTTTGTGCTGCTCATGCCCGACACGCCCGAAAAGACTGCGCTAGCTCATACCGTCGAACTGCACCGCGCGCTCATGGGTACGACTTTTCAGATGAGCAACGGGCTGAAGCTCATGGTGAGCGCGAGCGCAGGCGTGGCAACCGCACCCGGCGACGGCGCCACGCTGCACACAGTCATTGGCGCTGCAGATTCGCGCATGTACGTGGTGAAGAGCAGCGGGCGCGGCCAGGTGCGCGGCGGCTAAAGCAATTCCTGAGTAACTGTATCCCGGAGCCACTGTGTTCAAGTCGACGCAACCATCAGGGAGCGTCGACCTTGCACAGAATCGATAAACACAGCAACTCAGGAATTGCCATAAAGCAATTCCAGAGTTGCTGCATCCGCAGGCACGCTGCTGAGTGGCATTTTCCTCAAGAAAATGCCGCCTTCCGAAGTCCTCAAAAGGGCACGGTAACTCTGAAACCGCTCTAACGTGCAATCGTGCTTTATTGCCCCTGCACGATATGCACTGGCCGCTCCAGACGGAACGTAAGCAACGTCTCGGCGGGAAGCACGATCTGCTTGTTGCCTGTAAAGGCGCCGCCTGCGGTTCCCGCGCCGCCGCCCGCCAATGCACCGATTGCCGCTCCCTTGCCGCCGCCAGCAAGTCCGCCAATCACCGCACCAAATGCTCCACCGCCGCCGGCAAACATCGCAGTGCGCTTGCCCTTGCCTTTCTCTAAGCGCTCCACGCTGCTGGTGTTCACTGGATAAGCGCCCCACTGCGT
>JASIJX010000280.1 GCA_030049955.1 Acidobacteriaceae bacterium | reverse complement strand
AGATAGAGACAATTCTCACTTACCGGTCTGTGTTCCGGCGGCATTGGCTGAATTCCGCGCAGAAGTGCGAGCAAACCGGGTAACTCCGGCACAAATGTGGTCGGACCTCACTTGGACTCAGAGCATTATCGATTCGAGCTTGTTGAAGTGTCAACATCGGAGATCTCGGGGGGATCAATTCGGCGAGTTGAACTGCTTATTTTGTCGCTGACAATGGGGGTGGTGGAGATGCAGTGCAATTTCCCCTCTTCCGGGCAGGCGTGCTCTTCTGACTGGCCGCAATGCCCAACTGTCAGAGCAGGAAGGGTTTATGTGCTTCTCAGTCGACACAAAAGTGTAACTCTTGACGGGTGGTCCTGAAGACTTTGGTCCGAGAACGGGAGCATGTAGGGCTCGCCATACTGCGGATGCACCCGTTATTGGTTACGCTTTCGGCGGTTAAGCATTTGATTTTGGGTGTTGACAACAAGTCAGATGCCATATGAGACTGTTGGGGTTCCGAAATTGTGGTCCGACCACCGCTTGAAAAAACAAGCTAATCGTAATGCGGTGAATGTCGCCATTTTGGAAGCGAACGGAACTCATTAACTGGAGGCTGAATGAGGCAATTTACCTTGAATCACCGGGGGGCAAAACGCGCCTGCACTTGTCTGGCGCTATTTGCCATCGCAATTATCGGTCCGCTGTGCGCGAAAGCGCAATTGGCAGGAACCGGCACAATCGAAGGAACCATCACCGATTCGACGGGCGCAGTAGTGCCCGGCGCCAAGGTTGCAGCGCGCAATGAGGCCACCGGTACCGAAACCGTCCGCACCAGTACCGCGACCGGTCTCTACAACCTGTCTCCCTTGGACGTTGGAACCTACGACATCACCGTCACCGCCCAGGGCTTTGAAAAACTGGTGCGCACCAGTATTCACGTCGATGGCATGCAGGTCCTGGCACTCGACCTCTCTCTGCAGGTCGGGGCGAACACGGTTACCGTCACCGTATCCACCGCGCCGCCGGCATTGGAGACGGACGATGCCACGCTGGGCGCTCTCATGGAGAACGACATGTACCAGTCGCTCCCCCTTGAGATGGGAGCGTACGGTCAAGCCGATCAGCGCCGCGTGACGGACTTCGCCTCGCTCATGCCTGGTGTCTCCGGCAATGAAACCAGCAACAATGCCACCGACGAACCGATGGTAGTCAATGGCAATGCGCAGGCAACCGAGATGTATATCGAAGGTATTCCGTTTACCGCTGCCGGCGGCCAAGGAGATCCGCGCGCCATCTGGCCGGCCTTCGGCGTGGAAACGGTCGACCAGTTTCAGCTTAAGACCACAGCCTATTCCGCTGAGTATCAGGGATTGGGCGTTGAAAACTTCTCCATCAAGTCCGGCAGCAACCAGATCCACGGCAGTGTCTACGATATTGTGCGCAACACCGCCTTCAATTCCTGGGGCTTCATTCCGCCAACCGACGTCGCAACCGGGAAGACGTTCAAGCCACCGCTCCACATGAACGAGTACGGTGTCACCGCAGGCGGGCCGCTCTGGCGCGACAAGATCTTCTTGTTTGCGGCCTTCGGCGGCTTCCGTTACTCCACAATCACCAACCCTGTATACAACACCATGCCGACGCAGGCCGAAATGAGTGGCGACTTCTCCGCCACTGGCGTCAATATCTACGATCCAACCTCGCAAACCTGCTCCTCGAGCAGCAGCTGTACGCGCACGCAGTTCTCTTACGGCGGCAAGAACAACGTCATTCCTCCCAGTGAAATCTCTCCCATCGCAAAGCAGCTTCAGCAATTCGTACCCACTAATTACGCCAACAGCAACCTCACGAACAACTATCTCGGCTCCTATGCTTACGGCCTTAGCAATTGGTCGGGCAGCGCACGCCTCGATGGCCATCTCAACGACAAGCACTCGGTGACCCTGCTGCTCGCCACGGGCCGTCAGGGCCTGGTGGGCCCATCCAGCCAGAGCACGAACGTTGGCCCCTTCCCGTATCGCGATTCGAAGTATTATCGGCCCATCACCCACGTCGGCATCTTCGAAGATACCTATGTCATTACTCAGAGCCTCGTGAATCAGTTCAAGTATGGGGCGTCGCAGTATCACTCGCCCGACTTCGATCCCACCCAGGGCGTAACTGCCTGGGAGGCAACAACCCTCGGCATCAAAGGGCTACCCGCCGCCGGCCAGGCTGGACTTAGTTTTCCTGAGGAGTCTTTCAGTGGCACTGACGCCCCCTCGCAATGGGGAACCCAGAACGGCTATCAAGGCAATACCGACAGCCTGAATCTGGTAGATAACCTGCAGTGGGTCCACGGCAAGCATTCGGTGTCGTTCGGCGGCCAATACCAGTGGCTCGAATATAACTACATCTACTCCTTCGGCGGCTCCAGCCCTGTCACTCTCAAGTACGGCGTCAATGAGACCGGGCAGCTCAACAACAAGACTTCCATCACCTCAGGAACAGGGTTGCCCTACGCCAGTTTCCTGCTAGGCGCAGTTGACTCTGGCAGCTACACCTCGTACGCGGCGCAGGAAACCGGGGCTCGCTTCCATCCATTTGCCTTGTATCTGAACGACAACTACAAGATGACGCACAGACTCACCTGGAACCTTGGCTTGCGCTGGGACGTGATGCCGTCCTTCCGCGAGGCGGAAAACCGGTGGAGCTTCTTGGATCCCAGCGGAACCAATCCCTATACAGGTACGCCCGGCACGCTTGAGTTTGCAGGCAACGGGACGAACAGCTGTCATTGTGCAACTCCTGTGCCCACCAACTACGAGAATTTCGAACCCCGCCTGGGACTCGCATTTGCCCTGAACAACAAGACCGTCATTCGTGCAGCCTATGGCCTGTACTACACTCATGGCGGCGGCGTTGGCGGCAGCGCCAACTCGCAGCCAAGCACTACGCTGGAATTGGGCTATGCGTACGCTCCCGGTCCCTCCAGCCCAGCGGACGCGCTTCCGGCGTTCTATCTGAACGGAAACTCGAGTGGGACCTCAATGTCCGGAAATTCCTGGACTTCGGGCTCCACGGTGAACGGCTACTCCAACGACCCGACCAGTGTCACCTTCGGCGGTACCGGATACTCGGCCATTACGCCACCCATCTTCGACGCGGGCTACGGAACCTATTACTCGAACTCGAGCCAGCTTACTGCGCCCGACAAGCTTTCCACCACGCTGGGCTATATCGATCCCCACTATGCGGCGAAAGCACCCCAGTTCCCGAGCTGGTCGTTCGGCTTCCAGCGTTTGATTACCAAGGACATCACAGCCACGGTCAGCTATGTCGGCAACGAGGGTCACTTCCTTTATGCCGGCGGCGCGCGCGGCCTGTATAACAACCAGATAAATCCCAGCTACTTGTCTCTCGGCAACACGCTGGGTGCAACTGCCACAGCGGCTAACATGCCAACCGGCGCGCTGCCCTATTCAACGTTTAACAATACCGTCGGGCAGGCTCTGAAGCTGTACCCGCAGTACAACGGCGTCTCGGATATCTTCGGATCAGTGAGTAACTCTGATTACAATGCGTTGCAGGTTTCGATCGTGGGTCGGCAGAGCCACGGCTTGAGCTTTATGGTGAACTACACGTTCAGCAAAAGCTTCGACGACGCTGGCACCTTCCGCACGGGCTATGCTATCCCTGCCGGCATGCTGGCGAATAACCCCACGAAGGCGCTGCCGCTCGATCGGGTCGACCGCTCTCTCAGCGTCTTCGATGTCCCGCAGAACATCTCCGCCACCAGCACGTATGACCTGCCCTTTGGTAAGGGTCATCTTGGTGGCGACAACATGTTCGTGCGGATGGTCGCCGGAGGATGGCGTCTCTCCGACATCTTCACGTTCATCTCCGGCAACCCGCTTGTGATCACGAGCAGTACTTGCAGTGGCATCACCGGCCAAGGAACCTGCATGCCGGCCTACAACACGGCGTTCACCGGTCCGATCATGCCGAACGGCAAGTGGGGCCACGGTGCGACGGCGGCGACTCTTGCCTCTATTCAATACATCAACCCAGCTGCATTCCTGCAAACCGGATCTCTCCCCAACGAATACGTGCTGGGTGACGTAGCGCGCACTGCGCCCTACGGTCTGCGCGGTCCCAGCAACTACGACATCGACGGAAGCGTCCGCCGGACGTTCCCGTTGACCAAGGACGATCGTGTGCAGTTTGTCTTTGAGGCAAACGTATTCAACGCAGTCAACCACGTCTGGTTTGGCAGCACCTCGAGCGACGGTCTGGCCAGCATCGGCCAGTCGGTCACTTCGTCGACCCCCAGTGCCGATACCGGGTTGGGAGTCGTAGCAGGTCAGGCCAACAGCCCCCGTCAGTACCAGTTTGCCGGCCACATCAACTTCTAGTTGGCTTGGTATCCTTCAACCTGTTTCCACCCAAAAGGTGCTGCCGGTTACCCGGCAGCACCTTTTTGTTTTTAGATGTTTCATCGTCCGCATCACCCGAATAGCTGAAACGAGCGAGAATAATGACACGCGATCTCATCCGAAGGCCACCGGTCGCTTTTAGCACGGCATGGGTTGTTAATTGGTTTTTTGTCAGCATCCAAGTTTGGAAACGCCACATTCGGGTGGTTAGGAGGGTGCTGCTGGAGGAATCTGGAAGACCTGCAGCGCTGCCGGCTCACGCTCTGTTCGGATCCCTGAACGCGAATAGCCTTATGAAGTATCAACGCAGGGTCATGCATCGAGCATCTCGATAGTTCACACCACATTCAATGTTTCCAGTCATAGGAGACGGATTGCAGGACTTTTGCACCTTCGTCGCGTTCGGTTACGGTTTCGCGCTCCATGTCTCGAAACATCCCGCTGAGGCTCTCGATATTGCCTGAGAAGAATGGCGGTGTCTGATTTACTGGCTGGTCTCCAGAGACTCCTCCCGCCTGGTCGAGACGACTGAACAGGGCTTCGAAATATTTTTGCTCCTCAGCGCTGTGGTGGAAGACGGCTGAGTACGTTAAGCCGCTCTGCTGCGCTGCCGGCGTGGTCTGCGACAGCGCGAGCATCCGCTCCAGTAATTCTGCATCATTCGTGAAATAGAGCAAATCTTGCCGGACCGCAAAATAGAGCTGTACGCGGCCATCGAGGGCAAAGTACGAGCCGGACCTGTTGCTACGTCCAACCCATCTCAGGCCCATTTGACCGGCAGTCAATCCTGGTCGCAATGCCGCGGACATGGCCCTTTGTACATTCATCGCGTCCCACGGGTGCTTGCCGACAATCACAACAGCAGATTGCATCCGGATGAATCCGCTAGTGTCGGATGCGACTGTGGAGCCAACACGAAGCATCTGCGCTGGCTCCACTGAACGGATCAAAGTGCGCAGCGCATCGTACGGATTGGATTGTGCTGCGACGACCGGAGCCTGGTCGATGCGCACATCGAGCATGGTTGCGTTGCCGGCTTGCGCCACTGGCGGTGGAGGCGTAGCGTTCCACTGTTGCACTGCAGTCGCCGGTTTCATTTCCAGCACGGTGTCGCGCAGTACGGTTAGCACGGTTTCCGGATCGGAGACCACCTGGGATGAGTAAAAATCTGCATCGGCAGGAGCCAGCGAGGCGAGGCTGCTTACGTCTTCCGCAGTCTGCGGGGAAACGCCTGGTTTCCGGAGGAGCACGCGCTCTTCCCGATAGGTCTGGGGTGAGCGGTAAAGATCGCTCACGGCTGAAGCATACTGCTTCGTCTCCGTGATGTTCTGCTGGACCCAATAGCTGCGGAAGTATGGCGATGGGACGAGCTTCTCCAGGTTGA
>JASIJX010000279.1 GCA_030049955.1 Acidobacteriaceae bacterium | reverse complement strand
CATGCTGTGCTTTCGCACAGGACCAAAGAAAAATCGCGGCGCACAGGCTGGAAGCGCGAGACTTCCAGAGCCGCCGGCTTGCGCAAATGCAGCTTGTACAACCGGTCGAGGTAAATCTCGCCGAGAAGCACTGTCTCTTTGATCTTGCGCGCCGCGGCTTCCCGCGGGTGGAGCTGGCCGAACCAGCCCACGGTGAGCCCATCTGCCACCACGCGCGCCGAGCGGTAAGGATGCAGCCACTCGGGCGTCAGGCCGGCCTCGGCTCCAAAGCGGTCGAAGTAGACGCTACGCGCCTGGAAGCGCGCGAGCAATTGCTCGACGGTTCCCTTGATGTCGTAAAAATCGATGGGCCGCGGTGGATGCAGTGCGCTTTCCTGCGCCATGCTGCCGGCTGCGCCGAAAGCGAGCGCCGGACGCTCTTCCACTTTGTCGGTGGTCCCGCTAAAGACGGTTCCCGTTTCGAACAGGCGCACGTCGCTCACGTCACGGTTCAGGTTGCCGGCCACCATGGCAAGCATTCCGGGAATAAGCGACGGCCGCAGCACGCCGGCCTCTTCACTGAGCGGGTTGCCGAGCGGCACAACCTGGCCGGGCTGCGGCGCGGTAAGGGCAGCCTCAACCGCCGAGCAGAAAGTGCTGGCGATCGCCTCGTGGAAACCTGCGGCGAGCATGGCGCTGCGCACGGCGGTTTCTTTCGCCGCCCAGGGCAGAGCTTCGACTCCGCCGCCGAAGGCTGGCAGCGTGTTGGCGAAACGGTTGTAACCGTAGACGCGCGCGACTTCTTCAATGAGGTCGATCTCGCGCTCGAGATCGAGCCGCCAGCTTGGCAGCGTCACCTGCCACGCGTTGTCCTCTCCCACCAATCCGCAGCCGAGCCCAGTCAGCACGCTTTCCACAGCGGCACCGGTAATGCCTTCAAGGTCGATCGTCTTGCCGAGAATGCGGTGCACTTCGCCAAGCGCGAGCGCAATCGGCTTGCGGCGCGCGGTGCGTTCTTCCAGCGCCGGGACGCACACGTCCACGAAATCGCCTTCGATAAAGCCACTGTTCGCGAGCAGAATCGCGCTTACCAGCGCCGATGCAGTTGGCGCTGCATTGAAGTCTGCACCGCGCTCGAATCTGTGGCTCGCGTCTGTGTGCAGGCCGTGGCGCCGCGCCGTCTGTCGCACGGCCATCGGATCGAACCATGCCGCTTCGACGAGCACGTTCCTGGTCTCAGGCGTAATCATCGTGTCCCAGCCGCCCATCACCCCGGCAAGGCCGAGGGCCTTGCTGTGGTCGGCAATGACAAGGTCTTCGGAATCGAGGGTACGCTCCACGCCGTCGAGAGTCTTGAGCCGCTCGCCCTTGCGCGCGCGCCGCACGATGATGCCACCGTCGATCTTGTCGAGGTCGAATGCGTGCGTGGGCTGGCCCATCGCGAGCCACGCATAGTTGGTCGCGTCCACGGCGTTAGAGATTTTTTTCTGGTCGAGCAGTGCAAAGTAGGTCGCGACTTCCGCGCCGGCAAACCAGTCCCGCGACTCGCCGATGGTTACATCGCGCAGCACACGCGCCGTGAACCGACCGCAGACGTCCTGCGCTTCAATAGCGACTGAGAAAGGCTGCTTCGCCGGGCGTGACGTAGGCAGCGGAAACTCGAGCGGCTTCAATTCCAATCCATAGATGGTCGCCGCCTCGCGCGCCACGCCGTAGTGGTTCATCGCGTCCACGCGGTTGGTGGTGATGTCCATTTCGTAGAGCGAGCCATTGCCATCGCCGAGAGGATAGATGCCCTCGACGGCAATGCCGCGCAGGGTGAGGTCTTCGGCGAGTTGGGCGTCGGTCGCAGTGAGTCTTGGCAAGTATGCCCGCAACCATTTTGTGATGATCTTCATTTCTCGTCTGTACTCTCTATGATTCTACTTTCCGACGCCGATTCAAAATCAGGATCCCCCGCGTCGACCGATGGCGCCAGATCACGCGAAATGCCGTGCCTGATCCAAGGCGCAAGAGAATATCCGGCTGCTATAAAGTAGGCCAATATTAGTTGCACGTGCATCATGCAATGAAACCAAAAATTGTCCGGCCAAATTTCAAGCCGCGTGTCGGAGACATTCTTGCAGTCCGTAGAAAGAAATCCTTGGAAAATGGAACTGATGGGCGCGGACGAGCCGTCTACCAAAACGGAGGCGGTTTTTGAGTGCATCACCTCCCAGTCAATAATCCAGACCACAACAGCAATCAAAATGACGGGGCTCAACAAAACTGCGACCCACCGCTTCATCTTTTCCAGTTCTAACTTCTTTAAGAACTCTGGCAACTCAGAGCTGAAAAAACCGGACACGGAAAGCCAGAATTGAAGCGGAATGAGTCCCGCGATGAAACCGACTGCCAGCGCCTTTCCAAAAGGGTATTCGTGTATCGCCTGCCAAAGGCCATCCGCTCCAGACCTAGCAGTCAAATACGCGAGTGCATCAAGCGTCTTTTGAATGATCCACACAGAATTGAAATAGATCACCAGGCACAGCACGATCCTTAGTGCCCAACGCCGCATCCGTCAGCCTCCCAATACTCAAGCTTTCACGCGAATTGGCTAAGAAACCGCATATCCCCGGCATAGAACTGCCCAATCTCGCTCACGCCGTACTTCATCATGGCGATGCGCTCCACGCCCATGCCGAAGGCGAAGCCGGAGATCTTCTTCGGGTCATAGGCGGGCTGCTTTTCTGCCGCGAA
>JASIJX010000278.1 GCA_030049955.1 Acidobacteriaceae bacterium | reverse complement strand
AGGCCGATGATGCCTTCCGCGAGACCGGCGCCGTTGTCCGGCTGGACGCTGGTTGGGACGTACTCGGCGTAGCCCCAGCCGCGGGCCAGCGCCTGCTGCTGCCAGGTGGGGCCGGAGCTGGCCTGCGCGACGAACTGCGGGAATCGTTTGGCAAACTCCCGCATGAACTCGCGGCTGAAGGTGAGTTCCATGATGACCGGCACGGGTGCGGTCGCATTGGCGGGAGTAGTGAGCACGAGATCGATGTTGACGGCGATGACCGGATCGGCGGAGTTGTCGACGTGGCCGATGAGCGTTTTGGTGATGACCGGGATGTCGCCGTTCTTCTCGTGCGTGACGCTGGCCACTTCCCAGTTCACTTTGGGCACATGGGCAGGCACGCGACCGAAGATGTCGCGATCGAAGAGCTCGACGATTTGCGGGCGGCGCTTCGTCCACCAGGCAGCGGGCGAGGCGACGGGCTTGCCGTCTTCGAGGCGTAGCGGATTAGGCAACTGCAGGCGCATGTCGGCTTTAGTTTCGTCGTAATTCACAGGATGGGGCCCGTGGCCGTTGCCGTCGACGCCGGGGCGCAGCTCCTTGATGCCGAGAAGCGTCATCATGCGCTTGCGGTCCTGCTCGGAAGCCTGGGCGATGGCAGCGGGATCTGGAGCCGGTGCGGCGGCTTTGGTTGTTGTCGCCGAGCCGGCGGCCGGGGATTGGCCGGCATTGCGGGCGGCAGCAAGGGTGAAGACGAGCCCGATGGCGGCCGCGCAGGCGATTCGAATCTGCATCGCTTCCCTCCTACGTAAGGAAACCTAGAGGCGCTATTGGAGAACTTTTACAGGCGCGAAGGGGCGCTGTTGGAGAACTGGACAAACTGTACCCTTCCGGAGGCGGGCAGGCAAGCTGGGCGGCCCTCAAGCCCAGACAAAATCTGCCGATAGGATAGCCAGAACCAGACGGAAGGGCCTGCTCATGTCCATGCTCCGCAATCTTCCTGTCTCGCGTAAGTTTCATCTTGCGTTTGGCATTCTATGCGTGCTTTGCCTTGTTTTGGGAAGCAGCAGTTTCGTGGCGTTCCTTAGCATTGGCCAGACGCGGTCCGCGTGGATGGTGTGCGCGGTAACGCTGCTGATTGCGGCGCTGTGCGCGGCGATCGGAGTTCTGCTCTCGCGGGCCGTGGCGCCGCGCATTGAGCAGTGCATGAAGGCGCTCGAGCGGCTGGCCGCGAAAGACCTGATGGTGGAACTGGATATGGCCGGAGGCGATGAGATCGGGCGCATGGGCCAGGCGCTGAACCGCACGGTCGGCTCGATCCGCAGCGTGATTGAGGCGGTCTCGCACGGGGCCGATACGCTTTCGTCGGCGACAGCGGAGATCAGTGCGCGCGCGGTCGAGAGCGCCGACAACGCGCGCACGCAGTCTGCGAAGACCAGCCAAATTGCCGCGGCAGCCGAGCAGATGACGGCGACGATCGGCGAGATCAGCCGCAACGCCGAGAGCGCGACCAACGCCAGCCGCATTTCGGCTTCAACGGCCGAGCAGGGCGGCGCAGTGATGCAGTCGGCGGCCATCATGATGGACAAGATTGCGGCGGTGACCAACTCGGTGGCGGAAAAAATGACGGCGCTCGCCGAGCGCTCGGAGGAGATCGGCAAGGTCGTCACAGTGATCCAGGAGATCAGCGAGCAGACCAACCTGCTGGCGCTGAATGCGGCCATTGAAGCGGCGCGCGCGGGCGAGCATGGGCGCGGGTTTGCGGTGGTGGCCAGCGAAGTGCGGCGGCTGGCCGAGCGCACCAAGCGCGCCACGGAAGAGATTGGCGGCACGGTGCGCAATATTCAGGACGAGACGCGGCAGACGCTCGAGGTGATGCAAGCCAGCCGCGCGGCCGTGGAAAACGGCATAGGAGAAACAGAGCGAGCGCGCCAGAGTTTGGACGAGATCATTCGCTCCTCGCGGCGGGTGGAGAGCGAAATTCAGTTAATCGCCACGGCCGCGACCCAGCAGACGGCGGCTGCGGGCGAGATCTCGGAATCGGCGGCACACATCTCGCAGTTGGCTGCAGAGACGGCGCATGGCGCAGACGAAGCGGTGGAAGCGCTCAGAAATCTGGCGCGACTGGCCGGCGATCTGAATGCGATGATTCACCAGTTTGGGCTTGACGGCAACGGCGAGGGGCCGCGGCACCAAGGCCGGCGGCCGGCTGCGTCGGGGCGGCCGGCCGCCGATGCGCATGCGCTCAGGGCGGCGCACGTGTGATGCGGTGCGTCAATTTCCCGTATGTTTCAGTCGCACCCGCAGGCTCCGCTCAGTTTGCCGGGCGGTGTGACAGTCTGCAAAAAACATCCCTCAGCGGCTAAAGCCGCGTCATTTTAGTCGGCGATTGTGGCACGACTGAAGCTGTGCCCTTTCAAAACTGCATTCCGTTCAGGCTGCTCAAAAACTTCCGCTCGAAGTGAACTGCGAAACGGGATTTCCGCAACCCTCTGACCTGCGCAAGTGTCTAATATGCACGGCGTTATGGTAGCCTCCGGATAGACGGCCTGCGTGGATGCGCTCGATAGGGCATCGATAGCGGACATTCGCGCGTGTGGTTCGCGAGCAGGCGCTTTTCATTTTCAATCGATCGGCATGCGGCGATGATCCAACGGAACCTCAGGACAGAGCCGCCGAGCAGAACCGCCCTGTCGGCGGCCGAATTCCAAGCGAAATAGGGAGAGCAGACGCGCATGAGCGCCGTCAAGTATGACCTGATCGTCCTCGGCTCCGGACCGGCCGGCCAGCGCGCCGCTGTGGCTGCGGCGAAGATGGGCAAGCGCGTGGTGGTGGTCGAGGCCCGCTCGGTGGTGGGCGGGGTGTGCATCAACACCGGCACCATCCCGTCAAAGACGATGCGCGAGGCCGTGCTTCATCTCTCCGGGTACAACTACCGCCAGATTTACGGCATGAACTACCGCGTGAAGGAAAAGATCTCCATGGCCGATCTTGCCTTTCGCGTGCAGGCGGTGATCAAGACCGAGATCGACGTGACGGAGGCGCAGCTTTCGCGCAACCACGTCGATGTTGTGCACGGCATTGGCCGATTCCTCGATCCGCATCACATCCGCGTGGAGGGCCCGCAGACGGAGATGACGCTCGAGGCCGATCGCGTGATCATTGCCGTGGGCACCAAGCCCGCGTCTTCGCCGAAGGTGCCGATCAACGGACGCACCATTATCAACAGCGACCAGATACTGGGACTCGAATCGCTGCCGCAGTCTCTCATTGTGGTGGGCGGCGGCGTGATCGGCGTGGAATACACGTGCATGTTCGCAGTGTTGGGAGTGCGCGTCACGTTGATCGAAAAACGCAACCGGTTGCTCGATTTTGCCGACCAGGAGATCGTTGAGGCTCTCAGTTACCATCTGCGCGACGCCCGTGTCACCATGCGCCTGGGCGAGGAAGTCGACAGCGTGGAAGAGACGACCCCAGGCACGGTCGTGGCCAACCTGGAGAGCAAAAAAAAGGTTTCAGG
>JASIJX010000277.1 GCA_030049955.1 Acidobacteriaceae bacterium | reverse complement strand
GTTGTGGGATCGAACTCGATTTCGAGAGTTGCTGTCGTGCCCGGGTTCAGAGTGGACGGAAAGCTTACGCCGGAAATCGTGTAGCCGGTGCCGCTCACCGATCCGGCACTCAAGGTAACGGGGGTTGACCCGGATGAAGTCAATGTGACCGTTTGGTAGGCCGGATTGCTCAGAGTCACATCGCCAAAAAGTACGTTCGTCGATTGAAGCGTCAGGGTGGGCCCCCCCGACCCCAAGCTTATCGTGTAGGTCTGGGTTCCGCCTCCCGATGATGCGGTCAGCGTCGCCGTCTCGGCAGTGCTCACCGCAGATATAGTGGCTGTGAAGCTGGCCGTAGTGGCTCCCGCCGCTACTGTCACTGAGGACAGCACCGTCAGTGCAGTTACACTGCTCGACAGGCTCACCGCCTGGCCACCTGTAGCAGCGGCAGCGTTCAGCGTCACCGTGCATAAGTCGCTGCCCGATCCCGTAATTAAAGCTTGGCTGCAGGTTAGTCCACTGAGTACTCCCGTTGCAGCTTCCCCGCTCCCGCTCAACGTGATTGTTTTCGTTCTCGATGAGGCATTGTCGACGATCTTGATGCTGCCGGTCGATCTCCCGGTTACAGTTGGATCAAAGATCACGGTGAAAGTGGCTGTCTGACCTGGATTCAATGTCACTGGAAGAGCAGGTCCCGACATGCTGAATTCTGATCCTGCCAGAGTTACGGTCCTGATAGTCAGCGGGGCAGTTCCTGACGAAGTGAGGGTCACCGACTGCGGTGCAGAAGCCACATTCAAGTTCACGCTTCCAAAACTCAGGTCCTTTGTGCTCAGTTGTAATTCCGGCACGGAAGAAGAAGAGGCTGCAAACGACGCAGTTACGCATGCGATAACTCCGAGGAAAAGAAGGACGCAAGGACATGAAACGGCGCACTTAGATGCCGGGAAGAAACAACGCATAGAAACTCCTTGGTCAGGTTTTCCCTGAGACTGGGGTGAATCGCAGATTTAGAGGAGGATTGCCGACGCGTAGCTACGCCGGGCAGAAACAGCGCATAGAAGCTCCTTGGTCAGGTTTCCCTGAGACTGGGGCGAATCGCAGATTTAGAGGAGAATTGCCGGCGCAGCCGTCTCCTGACCGATGCATGAAATCGCGTCAGTGTGCGTTCAAGCCGAGGGATGAGTGACCCGGGGCTCCCGATTTCTTAGTGCATGCTGCATGCCAACGCAAAGCACCGTGTAATGTTTGATCACCAAAAAGGTGGCCCGTAATTTTTACCAGGCACCTTGTAAAAAGATCCACCGCAATGTAAAAAGCTCGATCTCGAGAATGTTTTTCTAGAGCGTGATCTTTGAGGCGGTTGATCCGCAAATTGCGCTAACGCAATATTGATCAGTATCATGCTGTCACTCGACAGGCGTGCTGCTGGAGGGCAGGCCCTTTGTAGACTTCAATTTTCGCAGGGCCAACTAAACACCTTCTTGCGGCATGTGAGTTATGTGTTCCTCGATCGTGACGTGGTTATCAATCGCAAGAGCCCGGAGGGTGAATACGTAGATTGCTGGAACGGATTCGACATTCTTTCTGGAGTCGAGACCGCCATTGCTACTCTGAATCGTTCTGGACGTCGCGTATTGTCGTTTCCAACCAACGCGGAATTGCTCTCGACCTTTACACGTGCGCATAGGTAGACAAGTTGCGAAATCGGCTGCAAAAGCACTTGGCAAGTTATGGAGCAAAGATAACCGCCATCTATTACTGTCCTCATGACGAGAATCAATGCGAGTGTCGCAAGCGAAAAATCTGGGCTGTTTTATAAGGCATTTCACCGCATTCCCGATGCGAGCGCTCTCAACAGCGTAATGATCGGAGACTCGATCTCCGATATCGAGGTGGCCCGCAAGCTCGGTATCCGCGCTATTTTGTCCAAGGTGATCCGAGAATCATGCGCCCTAGATTTGAAGTCGCGAAAATGCTTGCCGACGCTGTAGATCGCTATTTACGTTAACTTACTGATCGGCCTCGGAACACCGAAACTTTCCGCTACACAGCCCAGTCGCTGCCTGCCCCAAGGCCGACTGGGTTTAATTCTGAGTTGCAGTGACTTTTCAGCAACCTGTTCAAGACCCAGACGGGCTCATCAAGAAAACAGGTTCAGCAGTCGCACTTCCGATTGAATCGAGTACTACGGGATCGAAACACTAAAGGTGTTCGAAGGTGCACTTTGGTTGCCTTGGGCATCGACACTCTCAACGTAATAAGTGTACGAGGTGTTGTTCGCAACAGTCGTGTCGGTATAGGAGGTTGAAGTCGAGGAGTTCAGCAGTTGGTAAGACGAGCTGCCGGTGATGGTGCGATAAATGTCGTAGCTAGTTACCGGATCCGTCGAATCCGTCGGCTCATCCCAGGTAAGGTTTACCTCATAAGAGGCAGCCGACCCCGTCGTGCTCAGGCTAATCGTGTAGGTCTGGGTTCCACCGCCCGATGAGGCGGTCAGCGTCGCCGTCTCGGCCGTGCTCACCGCCGATACTGTGGCCGTGAAGCTGGCCGTGGTGGCTCCTGCCGCGACTGTCACCGAGGACGGCACCGTCACTGCAGTTACGCTGCTCGACAGGCTCACCACCTGGCCGCCACTACCGGCCGCCGCGTTCAACGTCACCGTGCACGCATCCGTCCCCGCTCCCGTGATTGATCCGCTCGAGCAGCTAAGCCCGCTCAGGGCCGGCTGCGCCGTCGCCCCCAGGCTAATCGTGTAGGCTTGGGTTCCGCCGCCCGATGAGGCGGTCAGCGTCGCCGTCTCGGCCGTGCTCACTGCCGATACTGTGGCCGTGAAGCTGGCCGTGGTGGCTCCTGCCGCGACTGTCACCGAGGACGGCACCGTCACTGCAGTTACACTGCTCGACAGGCTCACCACCTGGCCACCCGTGCCAGCGGCCGCGTTCAGCGTCACCGTGCACGCATCCGTCCCCGCTCCCGTGATCGATCCGCTCGAGCAGCTAAGCCCGCTCAGGGCCGGCTGCGCCGTCGCCCCCAGGCTAATCGTGTAGGCTTGGGTTCCACCGCCCGATGAGGCGGTCAGCGTCGCCGTCTCGGCCGTGCTCACTGCCGATACTGTGGCCGTGAAGCTGGCCGTGGTGGCTCCTGCCGCGACTGTCACCGAGGACGGCACCGTCACTGCAGTTACGCTGCTCGACAGGCTCACCACCTGGCCGCCACTACCGGCCGCCGCGTTCAGCGTCACCGTGCACGCGTCCGTCCCCGCTCCCGTGATCGATCCGCTCGAGCAGCTAAGCCCGCTCAGGGCCGGCTGCGCTGTCGCCCCCAGGCTAATCGTGTAGGCTTGGGTTCCGCCGCCCGATGAGGCGGTCAGCGTCGCCGTCTCGGCCGTGCTCACTGCCGATACTGTGGCCGTGAAGCTGGCCGTGGTGGCTCCTGCCGCGACTGTCACCGAGGACGGCACCGTCACTGCAG